>JAQVSH010000109.1 GCA_028700615.1 Bacteroidales bacterium | reverse complement strand
AAATAGCCTTACTCTATAATTTTCAGGAACATTTTCAACTTCAATAGGGACCTCCAGCTCAGCCTCAGTATGCCTTTCAACAGGAATGGTAATGTTTACCTCATTTTTATGATAGGAAAGAAGGGGAATAAGGGCTAACGGAACAGAAAAAGACAAAGTGTCGGTCGTTTTTTTATGTGAATAATTTTGTGTAAAAACAGTATTCAGAGTATCCAGAATTTGTGTGGGGCCTTCTACCCAGACTGAGTCAGGGGTTAAAACCGGTTTTCCTTTGGGGAAATATTGTTTTTCATATTCGACAGATAACACAGGCGTGATAGAAATCTTTTTCTTGATCGTACTGTCAAATTGCATATATAAAGTATGCGGAGTAACAGATATAATTTCAGCATCCCCTGAGAGCTGAAAATTTATTTGTTCAAGAAATTGATTAGTAAGCGAATAATACCATCCGGAAGATTCTTCTCTTTTCAGTATAGAGGAAGAAGACAGATCATAATACAGGGTGGTTAACGGAGCACTGGCTTTATATTTAAGTAAATCAAAACCTGAGGCCTGAACCAACAAGGTAAGGTGGGAGGGGAGTTCATTAATTAAAACCTTGTCAGCAGGAGGGTTTAAATATTTGACCGGGAATTTTATATCCGAGGCATATTGGCCGTTTAAGGCGTTCATATACCACAGGATAAGAGATATCCCCAAAAAAATAAGATACCTCAAAAACATTTTGTTCAATGTTGCTTTTGAGGTATTTTTAATAGTGTTTATCCGCTGAAAAATTTTCATAGTCTGCGGAATTAAACCAAATTATTTCTGTGATTCCAAATCAGTCGGATCTTTTAAAACCGCATATTTGTCAACCTTAACATGAACATTGGGGGCGATTTCCATATGGATGGTTGTATCACTCACTTCGGTTATTTTCCCATAAAGCCCTCCGGTAGTTACTACCCGATCCCCTTTTTGCAGTGCGTCACGATAAGTTTTGAGCTCTTTTTGACGTTTCATTTGAGGACGGATCATAAAAAAATAGAAAACCACAAAGATCAAAACAAGCGGCAACAAAGACATCATCGGGTTGGCGCTGGTTGCTTGCAATAGTACGGTTGCTAATTCCATGATGAAAAAGAGTATTATATGAATAATTAAAGATAGGGTTAGACTATTTTTCTTTTACAAAGATAACAAAATCTTGATTCCTATTATCCTTCCTTCAATCCGCGGCCTCTTTTTACGATAGATCCGTCATTTTTCAGTTCGGTACTGATTTTGTCCAGAATCCCATTAATAAAATGTCCGCTTTTAGGTGTCGAATAGAACTTGGCAATGTCAATATATTCATTCAGGGTAACATTAATGGGTATGGACGGAAATTCAACCATTTCCGAAATAGCCGTTTGCATAATGATCATATCCATAAAGGCAAGGCGTTCGAAGTCCCAGTTTCTGGTGTGTTTCTCAATCAGTGAGCGATTTCTGTCAGCCATCAGAATTACCTTTTTAAACAGGGAGGAAGCAAAGACTTTATCTTCATCACTTTTATAAAGATCAAGAAGTTTAACCGGCTCTCCCTCTTGCTGCAATTTGATGGTTTTAATAATCATACTGATTACAAATTCTATATCATCGTTCCAGAAAATACTTTGTTCTTCAAGGGTTTGATACAAAAGCTCATTGTCCTCAATTTCCTTGGAGTAAAATTTCAAAACAAATTGTTTATCTGTCAGATAATCGTCCTCTTGCGCAGACATATAATCCTGAAAATAAGAACTTTGAATCAGATTATCGTATATATACCTGATTAATTCAGGATGATTTATCCAACTGATTTTTTGTTTTTTAAGGTATGATTTCAAATCAGCAGATTCTGCAATCGACGAGATAACCCGGTTCTCGACAAAACGGGTATTGGGGTGAAGATCTTCTTCTGTGGGTAATATTTTGTTTTTTGCCAGATCAATTCTGTTTTCAGCGTATTTTTTTACATCCATGATTAATAATAGCAGATAGCAATACAAATCATAGGTCTTTTGAATGCTGAAATTCAGATCCTTTTCGAAGACTGCCATGTCCCTTTCATCGGATGGGACATTAAAATATGCGTATAAAATCTGGACGATTTTTATTCGTAGTAATCTTCTGCTAATCATTTGGCAAAGAACTTTTTTGGTTACTCAATTATGTATGCGGCAAAGTAAACAAATAATATTCACAATCACTTTACCTTTTAAGTATTTTTGATTCTTAGTTTTTTTTTGATTTTGAATCGTATGTTGAAAAATGTTTATCTTTGGGCGCACACAGACAAACTAACTAATTACTATTTATTATGGACGATATTTCTGCATCATTGTTATTATCAGACGGCGGAAGTACAATCTTCACTCATACGGTACGGGCCGGGAAGAGGACTTATTTTTTTGATGTAAAAGGTACTCGCAAAAGAGATCGGTATATCACAATAACCGAGAGCCGGAAAAAAGTGAGAGAAGACAATTCTACTTATTTTGAAAAACACAAAATTTTTGTTTTTAAGGAAGATTTTGACAAATTTTCTAATGGGTTGCAAGCTGTGATTGATTTTATCAGATCTTCGCAGGATGAAGAACTTACCTGTGAGGAAGTTTATGAATCAGCCAGGGTGGACAATTTATAATTCTCATTGTACTTCCTCGCTACGGTTCTCTTTATAAATTGTGCTGAGTTTATAAGGATTTTGCGCGTACTGTTTGGCGGTTTTTGAAAAAACACGTACGTTTGCTGCTACCTAAATGCTTTGAGCTTTTCATTAAAAAGGTTCGGAGAGATTGTTTTTTGTGCGATATGAAATTTTCAATAGAAGTTGCAGGACCTCAGCACATTGTTTTTGCTGAAGCCATATGCAAAGAAATGGAGGATTCTGCAAAAGTACGCGGAACCGGTATAGCAAAACGTTCTCCTGTCTACATCGAAAAAAAGATGAAAGAAGGTAAAGCTGTCATTGCAATGGACGAGCAAAGACAATTTGCGGGTTTTGCCTATATCGAAAGTTGGAGCCATGAAAAATTTGTTGCCAACTCCGGATTAATTATTCGTCCTGAATACCGTAAATCAGGTCTGGCCAGAAGAATAAAACGACGAATATTTGATCTTTCACGCAAAAAATTTCCGGAGGCCAAAATCTTTGGAATTACCACCAGTCTTGCCGTGATGAAGATCAATTCGGATTTAGGATATAAACCGGTAACATTTTCAGAATTAACTCAGGATGAAATCTTTTGGAAAGGTTGTGAAGCCTGTTGTAATTTTGATATTTTGACCAGAAATAAATTTCGGATGTGTTTATGTACAGCCATGTTATTTGATCCGGAAAAACACCGGGGTCCTTTTGATTTTGTCAAAAAGATAAAAATTATTGAACGTTTCCGCAGAATGTTTTCGGTTTCTTTAAATAATGGGAAAACAGAATAAAGGACATTCTTCAGATCATTCATAACCTTATAACTATATACTGATGCATATCAAAGTCGGAATTATCGGAGGCGCCGGATATACTGCGGGAGAGTTGTTACGGATTCTGTTGTTTCATCCTTTTACCGAAATTGTTTTTATTCATAGCAACAGTAATGCCGGCAATAAAATAAGCAGTATTCATCAGGATTTAACCGGGGATACTGATATGGTATTTACCGACCGGTTGGATTTTTCTGCGGTAGATGTGATTTTTTTGTGTCTTGGACACGGAAAGTCTGTTGAATTTATGCAGGAAAACGAGATCCCTGAAAAGGTGCGGGTGATCGATCTGAGTCAGGATTTCAGACTTCAGCCTTCTTTTTCCAAAGGAAAGATTACCAGAGAATTTATTTATGGATTACCGGAGCTTTTCAGAAGTAATATTCAAAAAGCCTCGAATATTGCCAATCCGGGTTGTTTTGCCACTGCTTTTCAGCTGGCCCTGCTGCCATTGGCTGCTAAAGGATTGTTGAAACATGAAGTCAATATTCACGGAATTACCGGATCTACCGGAGCCGGACAATCTTTGAGCCAGACTTCCCATTTTAGTTGGAGAAACAATAATATTTCGGTATATAAGGCTTTTACTCACCAACATTTAAAAGAAGTCAGGAAGTCCCTGGAATTTGTTGCAAAAAGTGCTGTCCCGGCATTGCGGTTTATTCCGGTTCGGGGAGATTTCGCCAGAGGTATTTTTCTGACGGCTTATACACAATGTGATGAGTCGCTTGAATCGATTCTCTCTCTTTACCGGGATTTTTATAAAGAGGCCGCCTTTACTTTTATCTCCGACTTGCCTGTCCATATGAAACAGGTTATAAACACTAATAAATGTCTTCTTCAGATTGAAAAATCGGAAGATCAGATCCTGATCACTTCCGTTATTGACAATCTTACCAAAGGAGCTTCCGGTCAGGCTGTGCAGAATTTAAACCTGATGTTCGGGCTGGATGAAAAAACCGGACTCTGCCTGAAGCCGGTTATGTTTTAATGAATAAACAGATCGCCATGGAATTATTTGATGTATATGCTTTATTTGATGTAGAACCTGTTAAACGAGAAGGGTGTTACGTATACGATGATCAGGGAAACAAATATCTTGATCTGTATGGCGGTCATGCTGTGATTTCTATCGGGCACAGTCATCCCCTGTATGTTCAGAAACTAACAGATCAGTTAAGCCGTTTGGGATTTTATTCCAATTCTGTGAAAAATTCTTTACAAAAAGAACTGGCGTATCGGTTGGGATTGATTTCCGGATATGAAGATTATTCCCTTTTTGTATGCAATTCCGGAGCTGAAGCCAACGAAAACGCCTTAAAACTGGCCTCTTTTCATACTGGGAAAGGTCGTGTAATTGCTTTCCGGAAGGCTTTTCACGGAAGGACACACGGAGCGGTTACCGTGACGGATAATCCCAAAATAGTTGCCCCTGTCAATCACCATGATCATGTGACTTTTATTCCCCTGAATGATGCGGAAGCATTGGATGAAGCATTGCAGAACGGGGATGTTTGTGCTGTAATTATTGAAGGAATACAGGGAGTTGCAGGTATTAATTGTCCGGATGCCGATTTTTTGGTCACTGCCAAAACTTTATGCGAAAAATATGGAGCCCTGTTGATTTTAGATGAAGTTCAATCAGGATACGGACGTTCCGGAAAGTTTTTTGCTCATCAATATGCCGGAATACGTCCGGATATTATCACTGTAGCGAAAGGTATGGGAAATGGATTTCCGATTGCCGGGGTGCTTATTTCTCCACAGATTAAACCCTCGAAGGGAATGTTGGGAACCACTTTTGGCGGAAATCATCTGGCTTGTGCAGCAGGACTGGCTGTATTGGAAGTCATGGAAAAGGAACATTTGATAGAAAATGCGCTTGCTACGGGGAATTATCTCAAAGAAAAATTATCCGGTTTCAAAGAAATAAAGCAGGTGAAGGGCATGGGACTTATGCTTGGTCTTGAATTTAATTTCCCGATTGCACCCCTGCGTTCCTTGCTGGTACAGCAATACAAGGTTTTTACAGGATCCTCCGGTAACGAAAATGTAATGAGGCTTCTTCCTCCGCTTTCTCTGACCATTGAACAGGCCGATCAGTTTATGGCTGCATTGTCTTCTGCTTTGACTTTACTCTTCTCAAAAAATCAGCAATGAGCTTCATGCAAACTCTGACTGTCCTGAAAATAGGGGGAAATGTCGTCGATAATCCTTCTTTATCAACGGAGGTATTGAAAGGCTTCTCAACCTGGGGAGGATACAAATGCCTGGTTCACGGGGGAGGAAAAATTGCGAATGTTTATCTCAAAAAACTGGGTATCGAACCTCAAATGATTGATGGCCGGAGGGTAACCGATGCCAGTACCCTTGAAGTTGTTACCATGGTTTATGCCGGATTGATTAACAAACAGCTGGTTGGAATTCTTCAGTCTATGGGGTGCAATGCCATTGGTCTTTCCGGGGCGGATGCTGCTGTAATTCCTGCAAAGAAAAGGCCCTCTGATCCGATTGATTATGGCTTCGCCGGAGATGTTATTCTTTCCGATATTCCGGGATCTACCATAAAATCATGGTTGGATGACAATTTAACTCCTGTTTTTTGTCCCTTGACTTTTGATAAACGATCGGGTGGATTGCTCAATACCAATGCTGATACGATTGCTTCTTCCATTGCCCTTACCATGTCTTCTTTTTTTCGGGTACGTCTGGTGTATTGCTTTGAAAAAAATGGAGTTTTACTTGATCCTGATCAGGAAGACTCTGTGATACTGACAATCAATGCGGAAGATTTTCTTCAATACAAAAATGAGGGGGTGATTTCAGCGGGTATGATACCAAAGCTGGAAAATGCATTTTCTGCTATTGCGAAGGGAGTTTCGGAAGTTTGTATTTGTGGACCTTCGGCTTTTCGTAAAG
>JAQVSH010000108.1 GCA_028700615.1 Bacteroidales bacterium | reverse complement strand
CCTATCCCTGAGAGCAAAAAGATCTACTTCCGTTTTTTGCTTGTCCACTTCAGTCGAAGTTTTGGTGAGTTTCTTTTGAGCCTGAATGACTCCGCCGTCCCAAAGAATTTGGTTTACTTCCGCAACAGCCTGATACTGTCCTTTGTTCAGGCCTTCTACCCCGGGCATACTAACGGGGATCTCCGTAACTTCCGACTGATAGGTGACTTTGGCAGAAAGGCTGATCTGCGGGAGATAACCTCTGGAGGCATTGGATAAGTTGTATTCTTCCGCTTCTTCAATCAATCCGTATTGTTTGATCAGGGGGTAATTCAGTCTGGCTTTTTCCTGACAGGCTTCAAGGGTCAGTTGTGCGTTGACATTTGAAAGGTGGAGGTTGAAGGCCAGTGCTATGAGAAGAAATGTTCGGTTCATGATCAGGGCTTAGAATGAATATTGGTTTTCATCGATCCGTTGATTGGAATACAGAAGGTCAGGGTTTCAGACTTCGCAGAATGATCAGTACATTTTCTTTTTTTCTGCGCTCGACGATTTCATTGAATTCCTCATCCGAGACTCCTGTAGCGGCTCTGATAACAGGGCTGGATATAAACAGGGCTACATTTAAAGCAACAATGGTTACAATTAAGTCAAAAGTTTTCATGGGACGGATATTCCCTTTTTGTATTTCTGATTGTAATTCGTCGCCAATCTTGTCAATCACTGATTTGGGGATTTCCCGGATCTTTTCTATGAAGGCTTTTAATCTTTCGGGATTGGTGGTTAACTCATTGAAAAAAAGAAAAGGAATTCGTGGATTGGCTCTGATAATCTCAAAATGCGCTTCGATCCTTTTCCTTAGTTTTTCTTCAAAGGGAACTTCTTCGTTGGTTACCGTTAACAATGTGGAAACGAATAACCTGACTTTCTTTTCAAAAATGGCTTCGAACAATTTATCCTTGGTACGAAAATAATAATGAACCAGCGCCTGATTGCATCCTACCTCTCTGGCTATTTCTGTGGTGGACGTCATGGCATATCCTTTTCTCAGAAACAATCTTTCTGCAGTTTCCAGAATACTCTGTTCGGTATTGGAGTCCTTACCGGCTTTCATGGGTTATGATTTAATTTTTTGTATTAATAGGTTTGTTTAATAGGCCTATTAATAATTGCAAATGAAAGTATGTTTTTTCAATATTCAAAGAAAATAGCCCAAAATAATTTACCCTCCCTATTCATCCGGACAGACCGGGAACCTTGCTGGTTGAAGAAATTAGAAAGAACTTATGGTTTTTCCTTCACGGAACTCATTCATAATGTATCGGTACTCTTCACCCACTTCGCTTTTTATGGAAGCCAGTATTTTGTCGTTATGAACTCCCGGGATTACAGTAGTCCGGAATTCAACTTCAATCTCAGCATTTTTTAGTATTTCGAAAGAGGTATAAATATCTTTCATGATGTGATCCATCTCTGAAAGGCCTGTTATTTCACCATATGGTTCTTTTTTAAGGAGTGTTTTAATATCCATTGCGATGTAATCCGCAAGTTTTTCTTTGAGGATGTGTTTGAGCATGGACGGATGGGATCCGTTGGTATCGAGTTTGACCCGGTACCCTATATCTTTCAGGGTTTTTAAAAATTCAGGCAAATCATTGTGAATGGTGGGTTCTCCTCCTGTAACAACGACTCCGTCGAGCCAGCCTGCCCGATCTTTGAGATAATCTAAAATCGTTTTTACCGGGTACGTTGATTTTTTTTCAAAAAGTCGGGGCAGGACCAGGCCGGGATTGTGGCAATATCCGCAACGAAAGTTGCAGCCCTTCGTGAACACGACAGCGGCCACCAATCCCGGATAGTCAATAAGACTTTGTTTTACAAAACCACCTATTTGCATGATTTTCAGAGTTCAATCATTTTATCAAATAGTTTCCGATCGGCAAATTCTTCCTGTTTTCCATCGTTCCATTGAGAAACAGGTCTTAAATATCCTACAATCCGGGAAAACACCTCGCAGGTATTTTCCCGTCCTGTTTCAGCACATTGAGGACAATGCGGATGTTCCCCAAATAAATATCCATGTTCCGGACAGATGCTGAAAGTCGGCGAGAGCGTGATGTAAGGCAGGTGGAACCGGGAAGTGATTTTCTGTAATAAGGTTTTTACTGAGTTTACGGGCAATTGTTTTTCTCCCACAAAGGTGTGAAATACGGTGCCTCCGGTGTATTTGGTTTGTAGCTCATCCTGCAAATTCAAGGCTTCAAAGAGGTCGTCCGTATAATTTACGGGGAGTTGGGTGGAGTTGGTATAGTATGGTTTTGCTCCTTTCCTGACATGCTCTTCGTTTGCAGTAATGATATCCGGAAATTCGGCTTTGTCAATTTTTGCTAGGCGGTAGGAGGTGCCTTCGGCAGGGGTGGCTTCCAGATTGTAGATATTTCCGGTTTCTTCCTGAAAAGTGATCAATTTTGACCGCATGAACTCCATGACTTTCAGGGCAAAGGCATGACCGCTTTTATCTGCCAGATTGTAGCCTGAGAAATTAAGACAACACTCATTCATCCCAATGATTCCGATGGTTGAGAAATGGTTTTTCCAGTATTTCCCGGTGCGTAATTTCACGTAACGCAGATAAAACCGGGAGTAAGGATACAGCCCCTTCTCCGTGAGGTTTTCTATTACTTTTCGTTTTACCTCCAGGCTTTCTTTGGCCAATTCCATGAGTTTATCCAGACGTTGAAAAAATTCAGACTCTGATTTGGATTCGTACCCCAGACGGGGCAGGTTGATGGTGACTACCCCTACACTTCCCGTGAGAGGATTGGCTCCAAACAGACCGCCGCCTCTTTTCTGAAGTTCTCTTTTGTCCAGCCGCAGACGGCAGCACATGCTCCGTACATCATCAGGACTCATATCCGAGTTGACAAAATTGGAAAAGTACGGGATGCCGTATTTAGCCGTGATTTCCCAGATTTTGGTATAGGCCGGATTTTCCCATTCAAAATCTTTAGTGATGTTGTAGGTGGGAATCGGAAATGAAAACACCCGCCCGTTGGCATCTCCCTCAGCCATTACTTCTGCGAAAGCCCTGTTGAAAATATCCATCTCAGGTTGAAAATCTCCAGAACATTCCTCCTGAGGTTTTCCGCCAATGATGACGGGATGCCCTTTTAAAAATTCAGGAATCTTCAGATCCAGGGTAATATTGGTAAATGGAGTTTGAAATCCCACCCGCGTCGGGACATTGATATTAAACATGAATTCCTGCAGAGACTGCTTTACCTGGGCATAATCAAGACGATCATACCGGATAAATGGGGCGAGGAACGTATCAAAATTGGAAAAGGCCTGAGCGCCGGCGGCCTCTCCCTGCATAGTATAGAAAAAATTGACGATTTGTCCCAATATGGTGCGAAGGTGTTTTGCCGGAAGGCTCTCAATCTTTCCGGTTACTCCTGTAAACCCGGACATCAGCAGATCTTCCAGATCCCAGCCGACACAATACACACTGAGAAACCCCAGATCATGAATATGAAAATGTCCGGACTGGTATGCCTCCCTGACTTCATCGGAATAGATGCGTTCCAGCCAGTATTGGGAACTTATAATGGTTGCAATATGCTGGTTAAGTCCCTGCAGGGAGAAAGAAGAGTTGGCGCTTTCCCTGATCCGCCAGTCTTCCAGATTAAGGTATGTGTCAATGATGTCGAGATTGGAAAAAAGCTCCTTTGTTTTTCGGATATTCTCATGTTGTTTTCTGTACAGGATGTATGCTTTCCCTGCCTCAAACAATTTGTTTTCAAACAGGACCTTCTCTACAGTATCCTGCACTTCTTCCACCGTGGGCGTGTAGTCTATTTTTTGGAATAATCCTAGTTTTTTTAATACATCGAGCATGAGATCTTCCGCTAATTGGCGGTCGGGCCGGCCAACGGCACGCAGGGCTTTAAAGATCGCAAAGGTGATTTTTTCGGCCTCAAAGGGAAGAATGCGTCCATCCCGTTTGCAGATCCGTACGTTTTTTAATGCTCCATCGGTTTCCATCGTGTTTTGATATTCAAAAGGTTAATAAACAAAACAAGAGTAGTTTGGAATAAAAAAGAAAAATAAAGAAGTCTGTCCTCAGAAACCTTTATTCTCCGCCTTTCTCCCGAAAGCTACGAACTACATTACAGGCAGGTCTTCTGGCTCATCCGGTTCTGGCAGCCTTCCCATCCCGTTCAAAAGGACAGTGGCGGGTTTTGCCAAAACTTCACATCGGACTTACAGCTACGGGGATAGCCCCGGATTTACACCGGGTTCCCTTTTAATCCACCTTCCGACGACATCGGAAAGGAACCTGTAACCTTATTGAAACAAAGGAAAGAAATTTGTGATATTCAGAAGTGAAAAAAGGTGTAAACTTATAAACACAGGCGTGTTGAAAAAATAAAAACGCCTGCAAATGAATTGTTTAAAGGATTCCCTGATGACAGAAATGTTATTCTTGTATCTTAACTGTAAGGTAGCTGTATGCGTTCAATAAAAATGGGCTTTCCTAAATTGAAAAGCCCATTTTCTCTAAAATCTTTTGAAAGGTTACATTTTTATTTTTTCTGCACTCATTCGTGCATAAGTTACCGAAAGGGCCGATGTTACCAGAAGTATCATCAGACTTATATAAAAATAGCTTGCGGAAGTAGTTCCTCCCAATAAATATCGGTTTGCTTCGAGCAGATAGGTTACCGGATTGCCCCATGAAACTGTCAGCAACCACTTTGCTTTGATGAGTTCCCGGGGTAAAAAGGTGGTGCTCAGGAACAATAATGGGAAAATGGCATTGGTAACAATTGCTGCGCTTTGATGTTGCCCGGTACGGAGCATAATTCCGGCCGAAAAGCCACAAAGCGTGAGTGACCATAGCATTGACAATAATAAAACACCCAAAAACGATAATATTCCGAACTGAAACGGAAGCCCAAAAATTACTCCAATTCCCAGCAATATTGCCGTGAATAGCATAGATGACAAGGTGTCAGCCAGCATGGGAGCGATAACCAACACCCAACGGGGTACAGGACTTAAGTACAATCGCCTGAAATACCCCGATTGCATATCAGCATTAAGTGTTTGACCGGCCCCGGCGGAAGAACCCATAGAAAGGGAAATAATGGTTATCGGAAAAATAAAAGCGAGATAACCGCCTTTGCCAAATACATCCAAATCGCCTATTCCACCAATTCCGGCATTATAAACCAACAGAAAGAAAAGGCTCATTCCAAAACCCATTAAAGGGGCTGCGGGTTGTTTGGCCAGTTTTAAAATTCCTCTTACAATTAATATCTTGGTTGCGGTGTTCATAGTACTATTCCTTTTCGGTGTTTGTTAATGTTTTCAGATAAGAGAGATAACTATCCTCCAACGAGGCATTTTCGTTGGGATGTACCAAATGTTTAAATTCTGACACTTCTCCGGCGTATTGAATCATCCCGTCTATTATCATAGCCATCTGTGTAGCGTATTTGTCTGCTTCTTCGAGATATTGAGTGGTAAGCAGTATGGTTACCTTTTCTTTGGTATTCAAATCGGAAATAACATTCCAGAAAGTGTGTCTGGCCAAAGGATCCATTCCTACGGTAGGTTCGTCAAGGAAAAGTACCTGGGGTTTATGAACCAATGCCAATGCACAATGTAAACGACGTTTATTACCTCCTGAAAGCATACCCGCTTTTTTATTTCGTTCACTACCAAGCTGAAAGAGGTTAATCAGTTCGTCGGCCCTTGTTTGTGCCTGTTTACGTGTCATTCCGAATAATTGCCCTTGAAATTGTAAAAGGAATGTAACGGTTTCATTAGGGTCAAGTTCATTTTCCTGTAAGGCAACCCCTATGTATTTTTGTATTTGGGATGGATTATTTGGGGGGGTGATGCTCCCGATGCTAAAATCACCGGTATCTTTTTGAATCAGCGTTGTCAGAATTCGGACAAGTGTTGATTTTCCTGCTCCATTAGGCCCCAGTAATGCAAAAACTTGCCCTTTCTCAATTTGAAGATGGATACCCTTTAACGCTTCGGTTCCGTTGGGATATTTTTTTTTAAGGTTTTTAATTTGAATTTCAACAGCCATAGTCTTGCTTTTAAAATATCAGCAAAACTATTTTATCGAAATACCAGAGAATTGTAAAAAACAGACAAAATGAGCTTGGTGGGGGTAAAAAAGAAAAAGACGAGAAGGAAAAATCCCAACTCGTCTTATTTTGTCGGGGTGAGAAGACTCGAACTTCCGACCTCCACGTCCCGAACGTGGCGCGCTAGCCAACTGTGCTACACCCCGTAGCTTTTAAGCGGAGCAAAGATATAAAAAAAACCTTATGCTCTGGGTCTCGGTTCCATTTTTTGTGCCAGGACTTCTTCCAGCAAGGCATTCTTGTCTACCGGGACAACGCCTACTTTTGAACAGACCTGGCCTGCGGCTATGTTTCCGATGGCGGCAGCCTGGGCCATTTCCAAC
>JAQVSH010000107.1 GCA_028700615.1 Bacteroidales bacterium | reverse complement strand
CCTTTTCATCAGATGAAAATTCAAGATGATCCGCCCAGACATTCAGGCTGTCGAGAGACAAGCCCCGGGCTGATGCCACCTCTTCCACCATATGGCCCCAGATATTGTCCAGCAAACGGGCATATTGTTCCTTGTTTTCAGCACTCATTTTATCCAACAAATAAGGCTCAACAGCACTCTTAAATTTACCATGCCGCACAATCTGAACCTCTACCCCGAGTTTTTCAAGCAATCCCTTGTAATACATCACCTGGGCCATCATCCCCTGCCAGGTAAGATCGCCGGAGGGAGTCAGATATATTTTATCAGCCGCAGTAGCCAGATAATACATTCCAAGACTAAAAGACTCCCCATAAGCAAGAATAAACTTCCCGGAAGATTTAAAATCAAGAAGGGCATTCCGGATTTCCTCTGCAGTGGCAAATCCCAGGCTTACCCCGGTAGCCTTAAAGTAAATCCCCTTAATATTATCATCTGTACCGGCTTTCTTTATGCACGCCAGCACATCATTCAGCCCGACAGGAGATTCAGCACCGTTCAGCAGAAATTCCAGCGCATCCGAAGGAGCCCCTGAACTCCGCTCGGCAACTGATGTATTAAATTCCAGCTTCAAAATAGAATTGGGTTCAATGACCACCGTCTTTTCTGTTAAAGAAGCAAGGGTTCCCATCGCTCCGATCATCAGTATCGTGATTATAAATAAAGCAATAAAAACGCCCAGAGTAGAGGCCAGCAAAATCTTAAAAAACTGCTTCATAGGTCTGTGTTTTAACGGTTGAGTCATATTGATCAACCCATATGACTAATTTAAAAAGTAATACCGTAAAAGTAATAATAAAACAAGAGATTTATAGTTTGTTTGTCAGGGGAGAACAAAACTGTCGTATTTTTGTACCTGTCTATTGAATCCATAATTTCTCATGAATTATAAAATCCCTTCATGAATAATCTTTCTGTCAGCAGGCCATGGATCATTGCGGTAGACGGACACTCTTCCTGTGGTAAGAGTACCTTTGCCAAAGCCATCGCCAGGTACCTGAAATACTCTTATATTGACAGCGGATCCATGTACAGATCTGTGACCTGGTTTGCCATTCAGAACGGATGGATTTCAGATCATGGGATAGACAAAGAATCTCTGCTCAAAAATCTGGGAAAAATATCCATTCAGTTCCGGTTTAACCCGGAAACCGGACTCAATGAAACCTGGCTGAACGAAACGATGGTGGAAAGAGACATCAGAGATACCCTGGTATCCTCTATGGTCAGTGAAATCAGCGCCATTCCTGAAGTCCGGCACAGAATGGTCGCCATTCAGAGAGAAATGGGCAGAAAAGGAGGGATTGTGATGGATGGCAGGGATATTGGAACCGTTGTATTTCCGCAGGCCGA
The DNA here is from genome assembly GCA_028700615.1 of Bacteroidales bacterium. Classification (GTDB taxonomy): domain Bacteria; phylum Bacteroidota; class Bacteroidia; order Bacteroidales; family UBA4181; genus JAQVSH01. The sequence continues at coordinate 5,109 of JAQVSH010000107.1, read as the reverse complement.
GATCAAAATCTTTATGACTGCCGATCTTTTGGTCAGAGCTCAGAGAAGATATGACGAACTGATCTCCAAAAAAATGCCGGCATCCTTTGAAGACATCCGTAAAAATCTGGAACACAGAGATTACCTGGATTCCACAAGAACCGAAAGCCCCCTGAAAAAAGCCGAAGACGCCATTGTGCTGGATAACAGCAAAATGACTCCTGATCAGCAAATGGAATGGTTCAAAGAATTGCTGGAAAAAAGAAAAAAAGGAATCAATTCATGAACTCTATATTTTCTGAATTGTTTATGTAACATATGAAGATAGAGATTGATGACCATTCAGGATTTTGCTACGGAGTAATCCGTGCGATTGAACTGGCTGAGAAAGAATTGGCCGAACCGGAACCTCTCTTCAGTCTGGGAGATATTGTACACAATGAATTAGAGGTGGGCCGCCTTCATAAACTTGGTCTACAGACAATTACAAGAGAGCAGATGGAGAGTCTCTACTGCAAAAAAATACTGATCAGAGCCCACGGAGAACCTCCGGCCACTTACCGGATTGCCCGTGAAAATAATCTGAAAGTATTTGATGCCACCTGTCCTGTGGTGCTAAAGCTGCAGAAAAAAGTTCATCAGGCCTATCTGGAAAGCCTGTCAGACAACGGGCAGATCGTAATCTACGGGAAAAAGGGTCATGCAGAAGTCAACGGATTGACCGGACAAACGAATCAAACGGCCATTGTCGCAGGATCAGAAAATGATCTTTCCGAACTGGATTTTTCGCGCCCGATCAGGCTATTCTCCCAGACAACCATGTCCATAAAGGGTTTTAAACAATTACAGGATCGCATCAACTCCATTCGGGCCGAAAAAGGCATTTCTTCCAGTGTTGTTTTTCAGGTCAATGACACCATTTGCAGACAAGTGGCTAACCGGGAGTCCCAATTAACAGACTTTGCAAAAAGCCACGATGTCATATTGTTTGTAAGCGGGACCAAAAGCTCCAACGGGAAGATCCTTTTTGAGGTATGCAGCAACGCCAATCCGAGATCCTATCAGATTACCGGGCCCGATGCCATTCAAAAAGACTGGCTGGCAGAAGCAGAGTCAATAGGTATCTGCGGAGGGACCTCAACTCCCCTCTGGCTCATGCAGGAATGTGAGACGAAATTAAAAGAATTAATGTAAAAGCTTCCTTATATTTACCACGTCATTTATTAGAAAATCTATGGGAAAAATTAAAACTATCGGAGTACTCACCTCAGGAGGGGACGCACCGGGAATGAATGCGGCCATTCGTGCCGTCACACGATCTGCAATTCATAGTGGACTGACTGTTTATGGCATTAAAAGAGGTTATCAGGGAATGATCGACAATGACATGGAAATCCTCAACTCCGAATCTGTAAGCGGTATCATCCAAAGAGGAGGCACCATGCTTCAAACAGCACGTTGTAAAGCCTTCAGAACTTATGAAGGCAGAGAAGTAGCCTATAATAATCTAAAAGCCAGAGAAATAGACGGAGTCGTGGTAATTGGAGGAGACGGTTCTTTCTCAGGAGCAAGCGATATGGTTCAGGAATTTGATATTCCATTTATCGGGATTCCCGGTACGATTGATAACGACCTATACGGAACGGATTGTACCATTGGATACGACACCTGTTTAAATACCGTGATAGAGGCAGTAGATAAAATTAGAGATACCGCCACTTCTCATAACCGCATTTTCTTTGTAGAAGTGATGGGACGTGAAGCCGGCTTTGTTGCAATCAACAGCGGAATTGCCAGTGGGGCGGAAGTGATTATGATTCCCGAGGAACCCAACCAGATGGAGAAAGCCCGCGAATTCTTATCCGAAAGAGCCAGAAAAAATAAATCCAGTATCATTCTGGTTGCCGAAGGACTAGAGGACGGAAGCGCCCTTCAGATTGCAGAAAAGCTGACTCCGGAATTCCCGCAATTTGACATCCGGGTTTCTATCTTGGGGCATATCCAGAGAGGAGGAGCCCCCAGCGCAAGGGACCGTATTCTTGCCAGTCGTATGGGAGTTGCTGCCGTGGATGCGCTTTTAGACAACCAGTCTGCTGCCATGATTGGCATTGTCAATGATGAAATCATGTACGTACCTTTAAACAAAAGCGTTAAACTACACAAGAAAATCTCAAGAGACCTGATTGATCTGGCCGAAGGCATCTGTACATTTGGTCCGGGAAGAAAATAAAGGATTCTGTAAAAAAAAGAAATCAAAACAGGCCATATTCTAATATTTAATAAGAATTATCCTGAAAAAGATAAATAATTATTACAATAATCCCGTTTCTTCATTACTTTTGCCTACCGATTACGGAATCCTATGTATTAATTAAAACTACTGAAGCAAAGATGAACAAGAAATCAGTGGCAATCGTGGGTTATGGCAATATTGGCTATTACTCTCTTGAAGCCTTGTCCGAAGCGCCTGACATGGAATTGGCCGGAGTAGTCCGCCGGGCCGGATCCCTCTCAAAGAAACCTTCTGAACTGGAAGGTGTTAACGTAGTCTCCGACATAAAAGAACTGGGAAAAGTGGATGTCGCCATTCTGTGCGGACCCTCCCGGAGTATACCTGAAACTGCTGTAGCTATCACCTCTCTTGGGATTAACACGGTGGATAGTTTTGACATTCACGGGGAATCTCTCTGGAATCTCCGTCAAAAACTCAATGAATCGGGAAAAGCGCATAACACAGTATCCATATTATCGGCCGGATGGGATCCGGGAAGTGATTCAATGGTCAGGATCCTGATGCAGGCCATGGCTCCCAAAGGAATCACCTATACTAATTTTGGCCCAGGAATGAGCATGGGACATACAGTGGCTGTAAAGTCCAAAGAAGGAGTTAAAAACGCTCTCTCTATGACAATCCCTGCCGGAACCGGAATACACCGCCGTCTGGTATATATTGAACTGGAAGAAGGCGCTGATTTTTCTTCGGTCGAAAAAGCCATCAAAACGGATGCTTATTTTGCCAAGGACGAAACCGTAGTAACCCTGGTTCCGAGTGTGGATGCACTATTGGACATGGGACACGGCGTCTTAATGGAGAGAAAAGGCGTTTCCGGAAAAACACAGAACCAACTGTTTCAATTCAGTATGAAAATCAACAATCCTGCGCTGACCGGTCAGATACTGGTAGCTGCAGCAAGGGCCACATTTCAACAAAAGCCGGGAGCATACACCCTTCCGGAAATTCCTGTCATGGACCTGCTGCCGGGAGATCGCGAACTTTTGATTAAAACGATGGTTTAGTCTATCATTTCACCCATAAGAAGGCTGCTTTCGGGCAGCCTTTTTTATTTTTCCGATTCCCACGGACCCTTCATTTCCTTGAGAGAAAACTTTATCGTGTGAAAAACTTTAGCTACGTTTGCGGAAAACTCCCCCGTATGAAATGGCTGGAAACCTTTGGTAGCTATTGTTTATTTATCCAGAATATTTTCAAGACTCCTGAGAAGGCAAGAGTATATTATCGTCAGACCATCCGGGAAATTGAGAATCTGGGGATCTCCTCCATTGGCATTGTCGCCATCATTTCCTTTTTTATCGGAGCGGTTATTACCATTCAGACAGCTCAAAATATAGAGAACCCGATACTTCCCAAGTATCTTATCGGGATCATGGTCCGCGATACGGTATTTCTGGAATTTTCCTCTTCCATCATTGCCCTGATTCTTGCCGGTACGGTAGGTTCCAGCATTGCATCAGAGATCGGGACGATGCGGGTAACAGAACAAATTGACGCACTCGAAATCATGGGGGTAAATCCGGCCTGTTTTCTGGTGCTTCCCAAGATTGTCGCCGCCCTGTTCTTTTTTCCGATTCTGACCCTGATGAGCATGGGCCTGAGTATTCTGGGAGGATGGCTTGCAGGCATCCTGACCGGAGTGATTTCGTCAGCCCAATTTATCTACGGATTGCGCATGGCCCTGAATACTTTTTATATTTCCTACGCCTGTATTAAAATGCTTTTTTATGCCTTTATCATCGTCACCGTCCCGGCATTTTTCGGATACTATGTGACAGGCGGATCCATTGAGGTTGGGAAAGCAGGGACCCATTCGGTAGTATGGAGCTGTATCCTGATTCTTGCAGCCGATTTGATTTTAACTCAAATGATGCTGGTATGATTGAGGTCATTCATGTTTCCAAATCTTTTGCCGGACAGAAGGTATTGAAAGATATTTCCGTTCAGTTTCCCCAGGGTCAGACCAATCTGATCATCGGTCAGAGCGGGTCGGGTAAAACGGTTCTGCTTAAACTGATTGTGGGATTATTTCAGCCTGACCAGGGCGAAGTCCATTTTGACGGAGAAAACTACTCCAATATGTCTTTTGAGGACAAGAAAGAGATCAGGAAAAAAATCGGCATGTTATTCCAGGGATCTGCGCTTTTTGATTCCTCTACCGTGGAAGAAAATGTAAGGTTTCCTCTAGACTTATTCACCAATATGACCCGACGGGAGAAGATCAGAAGGGTCCATTTTTGTCTTGACCGGGTTCAGTTATCACATGCACATAAATTATATCCGGCCGAATTGAGCGGAGGGATGAAAAAACGGGCAGCCATTGCCCGCGCCATTTCTATGAATCCGCAATATTTGTTTTGTGATGAACCCAATTCCGGGTTGGATCCGCAAACCTCCATTGTCATTGATGAATTAATCCGGGAACTCACCATTGAATATAAGATGACGACCCTCATCAATACCCACGATATGAACTCGGTCTTTGCCATTGGAGACAAAGTGGTCTTTATTCATGACGGAGAGAAAGAATGGGAAGGGAGCAAAGATGATATTCTTCACACGAACAATCAGATTCTGAATGATTTTGTTTTTGCCTCCAATATGGGCAAAAAACTAAAAAGCTTGCTTTAAGGTCTCATACGGAATCTCCAGTGATTTACACAGCTAGTCATCCGAAAGGATCAGAATTTCGTGGAGTTTCATCCGAAGGGATCAGGCAGCGGATTTACGCTTCGGGGCGGCTCAACTCGCTCCGTTCGCAGAAAACGAGAACACTCCTCTTTATAGTCAGTGCTACGCACTGCCTAACATCGTCGAACAGCTCTCGTTTTCTAAGC
>JAQVSH010000106.1 GCA_028700615.1 Bacteroidales bacterium | reverse complement strand
ATGTGGGAAACAATGATACGGAAATGCATGCCATTCTGGCTGAATTCGAATTGCCCAGTCGTTTCCCGGCAGAGATAGAGAGAGCGGCTAAAAAAATTACAGGCAAAATATCTTCTGCTGAAATCAAAGGACGCAGAGATTTTCGGGAAGTGGTTACGTTTACAGTGGATCCTGCCGATGCTAAGGATTTTGATGATGCCCTGTCCCTGAAAATACTCTCTGACGGAATCTATGAAGTAGGGGTGCACATTGCTGATGTAACCCATTATGTAAGACCCGGATCTGTTTTGGATCAGGAGGCTTTTAACCGGGCAACTTCGGTCTATCTGGTGGACAGAACTGTGCCTATGTTGCCGGAGCATTTGTCCAATGAACTTTGCTCCTTAAGGCCTGATGAAGATAAATTGTGTTTTTCGGCGGTATTTCGGATGGATTCCCATGCAAAAATTATTAATACCTGGCTGGGTAAAACGATTATTCGCAGTAACCGCAGGTTTGCATACGAAGAAGTTCAGGAAATCATTGAGAAGGGTCAGGGAGAATTGTCGGAGGAGATTTTAACTCTTCACAATTTGGCCCAGACGCTTCGTGCCGAACGTGTAAAGAAGGGATCCATTGAATTTGATCGTGTGGAGGTGAAATTTAAACTGGATGAAAACGGGAAGCCTTTGGGTATCCTGTTTAAGGAAAATAAGGTTTCCAATCAATTGATTGAAGAATTTATGTTGCTGGCTAATAAGAAAGTAGCTGAATTCTGCTCCGGGGTGATGAAAGAACCTCATCCTGAAAGGATTGGAAAGGGGTCCGCCTGTGTTTTCAGGATTCATGACAAACCCAATATGGAGAAGCTGGAAAATTTTGCACGCTTTGTCGGAAAATTTGGTCATCAGATTCAAATGACCAGTGACCGGAAGATCATGGAGTCTTTGAATCGTTTATTAGAGGATGTTCAGGGAAAACCCGAACAAAATCTGATGGAAACACTGGCTTTACGCTCTATGTCCAAAGCCGTTTATTCGCCTGAAAACATTGGACATTACGGATTGGGATTTAAACATTATACTCATTTTACTTCTCCGATTCGTCGTTATCCGGATATGATGGTACATCGTTTTCTGGATTATTATCTGACCGGAACCGGATCCCTTCCCAAGGGGAATGTATTGGGTGAAGATTGCAAACATGCTTCCGATATGGAGAAAAAGGCGGCTGACGCAGAACGTGCCTCCATCAAGTATAAACAGGTTGAGTATATGGCCGATAAAGTGGGCCAGGTGCTGGACGGGGTGATTTCAGGAGTTACCGAATGGGGTATTTATGTCGAGCTCAATGAGTCAAAATGTGAAGGCATGATTTCTATCAGGGATCTTTTGGGAGATTTCTACGAATATGATGAGCAAAATTACCGGATTGCAGGGCGACGCACCGGAAAGGTGTTTCAGCTCGGAGATGCGATTCGGGTTGAGGTCTGGAGAACTAACCTGGCCAAGAAACAATTGGATTTCAAATTGGCTTATGATGAAGAAGAAATGGCAATTCTTTCCAATGTTCCTTCCAAAAGTTCTTCAGAACAAAAGGTGAGACCGGGCAAGAAAAATGAAAAAAAACAGAAGGGAGTGAAAGATTCCGGGAAGAAAAAGTCAGGGCGGAATAAGAATTAGCCTCCGGATTTTTTACTCTTATATCCCATTTCGTTGAGGATGCCCATGATTTTTTCGCGAAAATCACCCTGAATGAGGATGATCCCGTCTTTGACTGATCCTCCGCATCCGCATCTGGTTTTAAGGGCCTTTCCCAAGAGGGTAAGGTCCTCTTCACTGCCTACAAATCCTGTAATCATTGTGACCGTTTTCCCGGCGCGATTTTTTCTATCCATCTGAATTTTCAGGGACTGTTGCGAAGGAGGCAGCGTTTTTTGCTCTTCAACGGATCCGGTTTCGTACTGAAATTCGGGATTTGTGGAAAATACAATTCCGTTACGATCTTTAGGTTTGGCCATGAAGATTTTTTTTGATCAGATTCTTTCCGGTTTGCATCCGAAAGCCAGATTTCCGGCATCTCCCAGTCCCGGAACAATAAAAGACTTGACGGTCAGTTCGTCATCAATAGCTCCCAGCCATATATCCACATTGGCAGGAATTCTTTTACGCAGATGATTGACGCCTTCTTTGCTGGCAATAATGGAAACCAGATGAATTTTTTTCGGATTTCCCCTTTCAATCAGGGATCTGTATGCAAGTGTCATGGTCGATCCTGTGGCCAGCATGGCATCACAGAGAATCACCACCTTGTTCTGGATGTCCGGACAGGACATGTATTGAGTGCTGATCTGCAGCCCTCCTCCCTGTTCATAATGCCGGAAGGTAGAGAGAAATCCGCTTTCAGCCCGGTCAAAAATATTCAACATACCCTGATGAACCGGTTGTCCGGCTCTGAGCACCGATACAATCACCGGTTGATCGACCGGCAGATTTTCTTTCGCTATGCCTAATCCGGTAACCACATCAGCGGTTCTGTATTCCAATGTTTTACTAATTTCATAGGCGATTAATTCTCCCGCGCGTTCCATATTTCTGCGAAAGCGCATACTATCCTGCTGAATCTTTTCATCTCTCAGTTCAGCTAAATAATAGTTGAAAATGGTCTGAGATTCATTTAAAATGGTAAGCATGGCAGTAGATTTAAGAATTAGCTGACAGATGAACCGTTTCTCACTATATTTTCGGGACTTACAAAAATAAGTTTTCCATCGGAATCTTCGGCCAGAAGAATCATTCCCTGGGAAGTAATGCCTTTAATCACTCTTGGTTCCAGATTGGCCAATACACAAACCTGTTTTCCCGGAAGTTCTTCCGGGGTAAAGTATTCCGCAATACCTGACACAATGGTTCGTTTGTCCAACCCTGTATCTACGGTCATTTTCATTAATTTGCCGGTTTTAGGCACTTTGACCGCTTCGAGAATGGTTCCGATGCGAATATCCATCCTGGAGAAATCTTCATACTGAATCGAAGATTTCTGAGGTGCAGGGATATAATTTATTTTTTCGTTGGCGATTTTTGTGTCAGCCAGTTTTCTTAACTGAAATTCAATGGCTTCGTCTTCAATTTTTTCAAATAGCAATTCCGGTTTTCCCAATACATGCCCGGCAGGAAGAAGATCAGCCTTTCCGGCATCATCCCAGGCTATCAGGGGTGCATTAAGAATAGAAGCCAGTTTTTCCGAGCTGAAAGGAAGGAACGGCTCCGAAAGCACCTTCATATTGGCGGCAATTTGTAAACAAAGATTTAAAACCGTAGCTACCCGTTCGGGATTTTCTTTATATATTTTCCATGGTTCCGTATCGGTGAGATATTTATTTCCCATACGGGCAATATTCATGGTCTCTTTCAGGGCTTCCCTGAACCGGTAATTCTCAATAGAGGACTCTATGTTGCTTTTTAAAACGGCTAATTCTCCGGTCAATTCAAGATCTTCGGGCAGCAAAGTGCCGGGCACAGGGACTTTACCCCCGAAATACTTATGGGTAAGGACGACGGCTCTGTTGACAAAATTGCCATAGATGGCAACCAACTCATTGTTGTTCCGGTCCTGAAAGTCCTTCCAGGTAAAATTATTGTCCTTTGTTTCAGGAGCGTTGGCAGTGAGGACATAACGCAATACATCTTCTTTTCCCGGGAATTCATCCAGGTATTCATGCAACCACACCGCCCAATTCCGGGAGGTAGATATTTTTTCGTTTTCCAGATTTAAAAATTCATTGGCCGGTACGTTTTCCGGAAGAATAAACGAGCCTTCCGCTTTTAGGATGGCCGGGAAGATGATGCAGTGAAAAACAATATTGTCTTTTCCGATAAAATGGATCAGCTTGGTATCCGGATCTTTCCAGTATTTTTCCCAGGTGTCGGGACAAAGTTCCTTTGTGTTGGATATGTATCCGATGGGCGCATCAAACCAGACATAGAGCACTTTCCCTTCCGCTCCTTCTACAGGGACGGGAATCCCCCAATCCAGATCCCTGGTTACCGCCCTGGGTTGCAGTCCGGTGTCGAGCCAGGATTTACACTGGCCGTAAACATTAGTTTTCCATTCTTTATGTTCTTCAAGAATCCATTCTCTGAGAAACGGCTCATATTGATCCAGCGGAAGATACCAGTGCTTGGTTGCGCGCAACTCGGGAGCGGATCCGCTAAGGGTTGAGCGGGGATTGATCAGATCGGTGGCATTCAGGGAGGTTCCGCATTTTTCACACTGATCTCCGTAAGCATTTTCATTTCCGCAATGAGGACAAGTTCCGGTAATGTACCGGTCGGCAAGAAACTGTTTTGCCTCTCTGTCGTAGTATTGTTCAGAGTCTTTTTCTATAAAAGCGCCTTTATCGTAGAGGGTTCTGAAAATTTTTGAAGCCATTTCCCGGTGGGTTTTCGAAGTAGTCCGGGAATAAATATCGAAAGAAATACCAAGACGTTTAAATGACTCTTTGATCAGCCCGTGGTATTTATCCACGATGTCCTGTGGCTGCACTCCTTCCTGTCTGGCTTTGATAGTAATCGGGACCCCGTGTTCATCACTTCCTCCGATAAACAAAACATCATGACCTTTTTTGCGCAGGTAACGGACATAAATATCCGCAGGAACATAAACGCCGGCTAAATGTCCGATGTGTACAGGTCCGTTTGCATAGGGAAGAGCTGAAGTTACAGTATAGCGTGCCATCAAAGAAATGATTGTAAGGATTTACTTTTCTATTTACCGCAAAGATAAGCAGAACTGAGGATTTTTCTTTAATTTTGAGAAATTAAGCCAAGGGAACTATGATTACTCCTCCTGAACTATGCGCTGGTGATAAAGTAGCGGTCTTGTCTCCTGCCGGATTTACGACCATAGAAAAAAATGCTCCGGGTATTGCCTTGTTAGAAAGCTGGGGGCTGGTTCCTGTGCCGGGAAAACATATGTATCATCGTTCCGGAATTTTTGCAGGAGAAGATAAGGAACGGCTTTCAGATCTGGCGGAAGCTTTGGAAAATCCTGAAATTAAAGCGATTTTTTCTTCCAGGGGCGGGTATGGCTCTATGCGTTTATTGCCGGGACTTGCCAGGATTGTTCCTTCTCATCCCAAATGGGTGATCGGTTTCAGCGATATTACCGCATTGCATGTTTTTTTAGGGAAAGAATGGCATTGGAAATCGATTCACGGGCCTATTCTTTCGGCATACAAACCCAATAATCCTTTTTCAGAATCCTCTTTTGATGCTTTACGCCGTATTTTGTTCGGTATGGATACTCTTTGCAGGTTTTCTGTAGATCCTTTGGACCGGCCGGAAAATGTTTCCGGTGAAATGATCGGGGGAAATCTTTCCGTATTGTATTCAATGCGGGGAACTCCTTATGATATGGATCCCGCGGGGAAAATACTGCTGATAGAAGATATTGGTGAATTTGACTATCATTTGGACAGGATGTTGACTAATTTCCGTCAGGGAGGATTTTTCTCCCGCTTGCGCGGATTAGTGATCGGAGATTTTTCAGAGATTAAAGAAGGAAATCATCCTTTCGGAAAATCACTTCCCGAAATGGTTCACGAAGCAATTTCCAATACCCGTTTCCCGGTTTTCTTTGGATTTCCTTCAGGTCATGGGGATCAGAATCATCCGGTTATTATGGGCGCAAAAGGTGTTTTTGAGGTTACCGGGACCGCAGTTTCCTTCAGGCAGGCAGGAAGTTAAATGGTTTTCTTCCCTGCGCCGAACTGCATCAGATAGGCTTTGATAAAATCATTCAGATCTCCGTCCAGTACATCGTTGGCATTGTTGCTTTTATATTCTGTTCTTTCGTCTCTGACCATTTTATAGGGATGCAATACGTAACTCCTGATTTGGGAGCCCCATTCGATTTTCATCTTATTGCCTTCTATCTCAGCTTGTTTTTCACGTTTCTTTCTCAATTCCAATTCATAGAGATGAGATTTCAGCAATCGCATCGCGTTTTCCTTGTTTTTAAGCTGAGAACGGGTTTCCTGATTTTCAATGACAATCCCGGAAGGTTGGTGGCGAAGTCTGACGGCGGTCTCTACCTTGTTGACATTTTGCCCTCCTGCACCGCTGGAACGGTAGGTTTCCCACGAAATGTCTGCAGGATTGATCACGATCTCAATGGTTTCATCTACCAACGGAGAAACAAAAACCGAGGCAAATGAAGTGTGCCGGCGGTTATTGGCATCGAAGGGAGACAACCTTACCAAACGGTGAACCCCGTTTTCGCTCCTGAGAAATCCGTATGCATAAGGGCCGTCTATTTCCAAAGTTGCCGATTTGATTCCGGCCTCTTCTGCTTGCTGGATGTCAACGACTTTGACTGAAAAACCGTTTCTTTCAGCATAACGCAGATACATACGCATCAACATCTCAGCCCAGTCCTGACTTTCAGTACCTCCTGCACCGCTGTTGATTTTCAGGATAGCTCCTAAGGCATCTTCTTTTTCGCTGAGCATATTTTTGAACTCAAGGGAAGAAATATGCGATTCGGCGTTAGTA
>JAQVSH010000105.1 GCA_028700615.1 Bacteroidales bacterium | reverse complement strand
TTAGTCCTGACACTTCATTTAAAGCTGCATTATTGTTTTTTTCTTTACCATTACCTTGTGAAAACGAAGTAGTTGAGCATAAGATAAAAATTAATAATTGTGAGATATACTTTTTCATTTCATTAATGTAAATTTAACTTTTCAACACACCGAGGCTAAAAGGTTTATCAAATTTAGTTTAAATAGTCCTGTGAAACCTACAAATTGAATCAGTCTTGTACTGCTACGGCTGAGATCTGTTTGAATCCACCAAATGTCGCTTTCCTTGTTAAATCGACCAAGCCTAAGTCAAGACCTTCGGAAGGGATCGGTAAAGCAGTAATCTTACCCTCTGTTCCGTTATAAGTAATTACCAACAAGCAACGCTCAGCATATGGAAGCTCAGTAGTTCCTGTTTTCCGTAACATCTCGAACATTGTAATAGGTTCAGGACTGGTATATAATTCTGTATATACAGCCGCTCCTCCCTGGGGGATACGAATGGAATATACTTTGCTTGAGGTTGAGTAATAAATTACAGATTGATCCGCAGGAAAAACAAAACCGATGGCATTGGCAATATTAGGTGCATTACTGATATCGAACAATCTTCTTGGTGTACTTGTTTTATCATTGGTTAAACAGAATACGCCATAATAGGTATCTTTTTTTAAAATAAACCTGGCTTCGGTAAATGTTCCCAATCCACCACCCAGGACTTGATAACCGGGCAAGTTCTGGGCATTAAAAGGAGAACTTCCTGCTCCAACTTCCTTAGGAGCAGTTCCTGTATTTGAAGTGCCTAATTTTAAAAATTTTCCTAACCCCTCGTCATAAAATATAGCCTGGCCGGAAGTGACAGGATGACAAGCAATAAACTTATTACAGGTATAATCACCCGGAGAGAAAATTCCAAACTTTCTGTAACCCACGAAAGATTGCACTTCAGACATTCTGTTACTTACCTTACCAGAATTAATTATGTATGCTGATAATGAACCGGATCCATTCCGGTAATAATAATCTATGTCAAGTACAATAAACGGATCATAAAACAATTCCTTTCCTTGACAAACTATAGAATAATCTAAAGTATTTATACGAAACGCATTATTTCTGGAAGCACCATGTAAGAAATTTGTATATCTGCCATCCTGGTATAGCCTTTGAGCAAACATCGAGTGAATTACTCCGTTGAATTTTGTTTTGTGCACTCTCGAAAATTCATTACGTTTATATAAAGTTGGTTTTCGGATGGTAGTACCTTTTTCATACCAGTTATAGGTAAACATAGTATCCTGGATAACTGACAAGTCTGAAGTCGTACCATCTTCTGAATCTGCAACAACAAGACCCTGTCCGGAAGAAGCTTCAACAACTACTCTCCAAATAATACTTTTAAGCAGTCCTGTAGTATTGTCTTTAACTCTATACCATAATGAGTAATAAGAAGCAGATGGAATTAATTCAATTACAGATTTAAGGTGTTTTTCCGTTCCAATAATCAGGCAATTCTCCCAATCTTCACCTGGTTTAATAGTTATTCTCCATTCATATGAGAAATCCTCTTCGTTAGTACCATCACGATAGACCTCCGGATTTATTGTTAACTCTTCTAATCGTACAACCACATGCTGAAGAGGAATTCCTGTTGTATCTATTGTTATATCCGTTAAAGGCGAAAGTTCATAATTCCCTTTATCTATAAAATCACACGAAGGAATAAACATTGCCATTATGGCAGAAAAAGTAAATAAATATAAAATTCTTTTCATTATTTATTATTTCAATAATTAATAAATTGGGACAATAGGTAATCCTGCATTATCGCCATCGTCATGCAACAACGGAGAGCCCTGAATTGCACTTAATTCACGCACTCTGTTACCAAAATTTTTCCCCATCACATAAGCCTCCTGCATTGTAATCTGTCCTTCATAATAGTAGAACTCTTTAAGTCCTGTTACTTCCATAAAGATTCTGTATACCCTGGTACTATACACAGAACAAAAGAAGAAACGCATTGCGCTCCATGTTGCAGGAGGTAAATATTTACGAGACCATGTAAGGGTTATAGAATTATTTTCTTTAAGTCCAATTCCAAAATCTTCATTTTCTACCATCTTGATTTTTAATTTTAAAAACTCCTGATTAGCTAAAATTTCAGGATTTTTAATTAGTACTTTTAATTTACCGTATTGTTCATTTGCTTTGATTACCCCTCCAAGAATCTCATATTGATCGGGAGTAGCTGTTGTTAAACGTTCATCTTCAGGAGTGCCTGCTAAATCAGGAACAGCCTCTGCATCTGCATGTCTGTCATAGTCTGCAAGACGGCCAACTAATGCTATATCTAAAACAATGGTATCCTGAGGTAATTCTGAGGTAGTCGCTCCGAAAAGAGAATAATTATAGTGATGAAGCCAAAAGTTTGCAGAATTACTTCCGCTAAAATATGGAACTTCTTCTTTATTACATCCAAACATTGTTATTAGCACTAAAAGATTTAGAACTAATCTATAATTTGTTATTTTCATAATTTTCAAATTAATTTCGATTAAAAAATTAGCTTAGTTTTCACGAATTCCCCCATTTGCAATTTCAGAATCAGGCATAGGCATTTGATATTCTGCATCAGTCATTTCCTCCGCATAATCCAGAATATATTTGAACCCTAAACGTTTATAATAAAAAAACAACTGACCTTCACCAATAAATTCTTTCATATATTCTTTCGTTATCTCATTACGAACCTCTTCGTCGGACAGTGTAGATGGCAGATTATAAGCTACAGGGATGTTTCTTTGGTTCCTAACCTTGTTTAAGCACGCAATTGCTTTTTCCTTATTGTAATTCACGCCCTGTTCCAGTAAACATTCTGCTGCGATATAATACATTTCAGACACCCTTATTAATGGCATTCTTTTGCTATATGAGGTACTTTGATCAGCAACATTATAGAATTTAGCAATTGTCCAGCTAGTAAGAGAAGAACCATCTGCCCACAAACATTTTGTAGCACGCCAGTCAGCATCTATCAGGCTGGTACCGTTTTCAAAAATCGTTTTTCTTCTGTCATCACTTAAATAAATTACAGAATACTGACTATAGGGGGGCCCACAATAAAACCAATTTTGCGTAGAAGTAGCGGATTGTATATCCAGGAATTTTTCTACTTGCAGAGTAAACAACTGTTCATTAACAAACGCTAAGTCACTTGTGTACCAATATGTGCCACCGATATCGCTGGAAGTGACCCAGGAATAATATGCTCCCTCTCCTGTTCCTAATCCACCACTAAGAGTGCTGCCCATAACTTCCAACGCAACCTCTAACGCCTTTGATTTACTTTCAGAAGTTCCTTCCCACATTAATATACGGGCATACAGTGCTTTTGCTGCCCAGTAATTCATTCTCATTTTACGATTGGGCATTGATGTTCCGGTACTGGTTGTAGATATAAAACCATCTGCCGCTTCTGAATTCCAATAATCAGCAGACCTTAACCTGCTCAACGGGTCACATTCAAGGTATTTAAGAGCTTCTTCTATGTCTTCTCTTAATAGGGCAATTGTCTCTTTATATGTTCTTTGAGGCGTTGCGTCTTTTGTGAATTCCGTAACATAAGGAATTGCCAATGAATTCTGTAGTTCCGGCCGGTTTCCCAAATTCCCTTTTCCAAAAAGGCGCATTAAATCTAAATGCATAAATGCTCTCAGAGCCAACATTTCTCCTTTGATAAGAGAGTCAGTAATCGGGGTTTGAGCAAAGACCTCCCGGTTTTTCTCGTGATATATTAATATTTTGTTAATGTTAGCGATAACATTATAAGCTTCTAACCAAATAGTTTCTCTTTTATCCGGCAGAGGATCGGTCGTATATAAATATTTAGTCACGTTTAAATCCGGGGCACCTGCTACTACAGCATATTGCTGTGCTAAAAACTCGACAGTGCGCCAGGTCATCTCTTGTGAGTATAGTTCAGGTTTTGCCATCTTAACATATACTCCAATGACAGCATCCCTGAATCCTGTAACATTGCTAAACTGCTGGTCACTGATAATATCCGTCTTTGAGCTTATATCCAACCATTTATTACATGATGCTGTGATTATCAAACTAAGTGACAATAATATAATTGATAATTTTGATTTCATGCTAGTATATTTTATATATAAATAATAAATTTAACTTATTGCTAATTTTCTAAAATGTTCCTGTCAGAGAGAAAGAGATTGTTCTGGCAAAAGGATAAGAAGTACCTCTTTCGATACGAATTGTAGAGAATTTGGCAATATCGTTCATATAAGCAGTAAATTTTAATCTTTCTAATCCAAAAGTAGCAAGCCATTTTCTGCTGAAATCATAATAAACGCTTATAGAAGAAATATTTAATTCATTTTGATCTTGCACGAAGCGTTGAGTGGGTCTGGTTGGTTCCTGGTTCCAGGTACTTCCTGAAGAAAAATATAACCCATCATTCATATTATATGGAGTGGACCCAGTATTGCGTTTATACTGAGCCATTTGATCTAATTGTCCCCAGCGTTCAGACAACACCCTTCTATCAAAATTGCTGGTAATAGCAATGTTTTCAATCTTGTTAACCAAAGTTTGGTTATATAATTGGCCCCCCCCCAGGTAAGTACAGGTAACACTAATACCAATCCCTTTGTATTCTCCGTTAAATCCAAAATTTCCACGCCATTTGGGAACAGAGACTCCTGAAGGGACCATGTCACTTGCCTTCCAAATATACGTAGCCTGGCCGTCTGCCCCTTTTAACAATTCAATACCCGTGGCAGGGTCAATACCATACGAAGGGACTGCCCAAATAGTATTCATTGGTAAACCATCATAATACAAAATAACCGGCTGAGTATTTTGTGATATAACAGAACTGCTAGATCTATTGTTAATAGTAGCTAATTGTCTGTCATTAAAAGCTTTCATTGCATCAGATATCTCCAGAAGCGTGTTTTTCTGATTTGTATAAGATCCATTTAATCTAAAGAAACCATTACTGTTTTGGAACAGTGTATATGAAAGCAATAGCTCCAGACCTTTGCTTTCTACCTTCCCCAAATTAGCCGAAGCATTAGTAAAGCCTGTTGACGGGGCGGTTGACACACTGGTTACCATATTTTGAGTGATAGTCTTGTAAATATCGAATCTGATATTCAAGTTATAAATGTCTGCATCTATGCCTATATCATAATCCATTTTATGTTCCCATTTTAATTCCGGATTTTCCATATTTGTGGCATAAGATCCAATTAAATTGGTATAACGGTCTGTTGAGTAATATTTATAAACAGTGAGAGATTTATTGTTCAAAAAGTTCTGGTTACCGGTAGAACCAATGGAACCTCTGATTTTTAATTGTTTTATCCATGAAAGATCTTTCATAAAAAGCTCTTTATGCAAATTCCAGCCAATACCCAGACTCCAGAATGTAGCCCAGCGATTTGCATTGCCAAACATGGATGAAGCACTCAGCCGGTATGTTCCATCAAACAAGAAACGGTCCATATATGTATAAGACAACATAGTTAAAAATCCCACTTCCCTGGAAAAACCACTTGTCCCGCTTGGCCTCATCTGGATTGAATTATATTGCAGCGCAAACATTATATCATTCATATTTGTGGAGGGAAAACCTTCTGTGTAGTGAATTTCTTCACGATACTTACTCTCTGATATATTAGAACCCGCTGTAAGGAATAAATTATGTTTGTCGTTGAGCGTTTTGTTATAGTTCACATATATGTCGCCTGATAATTTATCATTGCTGCCATAATTTGCTTCGTACTGGCCTTTTCTATGCATATCAGCAGCTGAATAGCCGGAAAATTTTGAATGAGTGGTAGGGTAGTATCTGTCTGCGCTATTGGACTTTTTAGTAACGCTAAAACGACCTCTCACCTTTAATCCTTCATTGATTTGATATTCTGTCTGAAAATTATTTGTAACCTCAAAATATTTAGATGTCAACGAAGTCCCAATTGTTCCGTCGTTTAGTGGATTACGAGTTCCATTCGATAACGTAATCAGCAAATTGCCATACTCGTCATACGGATTTAAATACGGATTAAGCAACGTATAAGTGCTGAATGAACCGTAAGGCGAATCAGAAGCATTATTATTTGTAAAACTGAAGTTATTCTGAAAACGCAATTTTTTCAATTGGTACATAATGTTGAAGCCCCCGGACAATGTATTACGGCCGGAACCTATCATGACACCCTGATTATTGTAATTGGCAATGTTTATAGAAGTTCTGAGTTCGTCTTTTCCCAATTCAATATTCAGAGAATGTTTTTGCCCGACACCCATTTGTACCGGTTTTGATAACCAGTATACATCAAGACCTTCCAATACTTGCTTGCGTAATGCATAATATCTATCCGAACCGGTAGGCCAAGTGTCGGAATAATATACATTTTCTCGAAATTCCACGTCCAGTTTTTCAAGGGCGTTACAGAGATTATAACTGGACAGATCGGGCATGGTAAGATCTACACTACCTGTATATGTAACTCTGGGTTTAGTTGCTAAAAGTCGTTTTGTTTCAATAACCACAACCCCATTGGCAGCTTTTGATCCGTATAAAGCCTTTGCAGAAGCATCCTTCAATATTGTAAGAGATTCAACTATATTCATATCTATGTCAA
>JAQVSH010000104.1 GCA_028700615.1 Bacteroidales bacterium | reverse complement strand
AGCAAAGCCACCACGATCAATTGGTTACACTGGGAAAAGGTAAGTTAATTGCTCTGGGTGAGATTGGAAACGCACCTACTCCCGAAACATTAAAAACCCAGAATAAATTTGCATGGTTCATGATTTGGACCGGTTTCACATCTCCGAGATTAAACACCCCGGAAGCGCTCAAAGCCATTTATGACAGGCCCAATACGGTAAACTGGGAGAAAAAATAAAAATCTTTATGAATTTGTAGACACGGCTTTCTTACCCGGGGAGGCCGTGTTTTTTATGTGTATAATAACCGGAGGGCAAATTGCAGCGCAGGCTCCGCAGCCTGTACAGCGGGTTTCATTTACAACAGGCCTTAATAGGCCGGTAACCGGAGAGGGAGATATCTCAATGGCGTGATAAGGACAGGCTGCTATGCACCGATCACATTCCGTATGCCGGGCCAGCAAACAATCCTCAGGGTTTCGGATCTCTGCAAGTCCTATGGAGAGTTGCGGTTTTGCTTCAGTTGTAAAGAGCGTGATGGCCCCGCCGGGACATACCCTGCTGCATAGATTACAGTTTGCCTGACAATATCCCTGATTTTCAAAGGATATTTCAGGAGTCATCCAGGCCAAAATATCCTCGTTGCCTTTGTGATGGATAAGAATCTGGGAAGGACAGGCTTTGATACAGCTTCCACAACGGGTGCAAAGCAGGTTAAAAAGACCGTAAGGGACTGAACCCGGAGGGCGGAGCCATTTCGCCGGAGCGGTTTTTACCCATCCCGGCAGGATGACTCCGGAGAGTATTCCAATACCGGAAGCCAGAAACAGACGCCGCCCCTCTGCCTGAGTTTTAGAATTATTCTGTCTGCCGGGTTTTAGGATAGAAGGAATATTTTTTAGTTCATAAAGCTCGTCCTGTAATCCTCCGAGCGGGCAAAGTTTCGTACACCAGAGGTTCGGAAAAAACCAATGAAGCATTAAGAGCAGAGGAAGTCCTGACAAAGAAAGCAGGGTCGGAATAGAAATATTGTCCGAAAATACTGCAAAAAACCCATTGAATATAGACATCGGATCCAGCCAGATCAGAAGAGGAAATCCCATCAAAGCACTTCCCAATGAAATAAGAGCCAGCCACCTGCCTATTTTCGGGATTTTCTGTACCGAAATCCCTCTTTTCCAGGCTGTTGCTGACAACAGGTCACATCCCAGGCCGGTTGGACAAAGATATCTGCAAAACCATCTTTTGCGAAAAAAGGAAATGATCAGTATTACACATCCGACTCCATTCAACCATACCAGAGATTTTAAAGCGAGTACCGAGTTTAACATCAAAAACGGACTCAGCCAGGTATACAAACCTGTCAGCGAAGGGATTAACAGCGTAGAGGAGAATACAATAGCTACCAGAGTGGATAGACCCCTCCAGCCAATTTTTTTGAGAACAGCTATGAGTGAATCTCTTAGCCGAGCCATGCTTTCTGTTGCAGCAAAAGTTGTTTGAGTTTGGCGATGTCAAGATCTCTTACTGATTGTTTTTCTTTTACGGCCAGTCCTGCGGCAGCTCCCGCACCATGTCCTGTGATCAGGCAGGTTCCTATAATCCGGGTATCTTCAGCCAATTCCCTTTCAAAGCAAAAACAGCGTCCCGCTACCAAGAGATTTTCTGTTTTCTTAGGAAGCAATGACCGGTAGGGAATTTGCCAGAGCGGACGTTCCTGGCTGCTGACCCTTTTGCCCTTATATAACATGGAGGTCCAGGCCCCGCTGATGCCGATGACATCATCGAAGGAGCGATACGTCATCGTATCTTCCAAAGTGAGTTTATACTCTGCTTCGACCATTCTTGACATACGAACACCCAGTTGAGAGGCTGTATCCAAAAGAAATACCTGTTCATGTCCCGGCGTTTTTCTGATTTTTTGAACATTTTCCCAGATCTCTCTGCGGTATTCCATTTGCAGACGCGAAAGATTCAGCATGTCCACTCCATCCTGATCATCCTGCCCGTGCATATTGACCCAGTTTACTCCGGGAAGAGGAGTAGGGGATCCTACATCCATTTTGACATATCCTGTTTTGCCGGTGTCAATCCGGTCAATATTTCCCAGTCTGTGAACCAGCCCTATATGATACTTCATGACATCGTAGGGTTCTCCTGCCCAATGAAAGATATCTCCGTCTCCGGTACAGTCGATGACTACTTTGGCTAATACTGCCATTCTGCCCGATTTGCTCTCGATAAAAACACCCCTGAGAGTATTTCCTTCCATAATTACCTGAGATCCAAATGTATGATAAAGCATTTTTACTCCGGATTCACGAATCATTTCGTCCAGTACATATTTTCCGGCTTCCGGATCAATGACAGGATTGACCTCACTGATGGACATCCCCAGGTCTTTCAGCCGTTGAGACATCTCGCCTCCGATGCCGAAGATGACCTGTCTGGCTTTTTTTTGCCGGTCGATGGCGTGAGTGGAAAGCAGAGGGAGCACTAATCCTCCGGTCCAGAGCCCCCCCAGATGATTATAACGTTCAACAAGATACGTTTCCGCTCCGGCACGGCTGGCAGCAATAGCCGCCGCCGCTCCTGCGGGGCCACCGCCGATGACTAATACATCGGTCTCTGCCAATACCGGAATTTGCCTGGCCGGCTCCAAAATCATTTTTTTATCTCCTAAAACAGGGGATTCGGGATCTGCTGCTATTTTCTGAGTTCCGGGTTGTATTTCCCGTCCGCAGCCTACGCCAAGACTTAAAGCTCCTCCGGTAAGTACCAGTTGTGTTAAAAAACTTCGTCTTTCCATCAATCAAAAATTTTCAATTTTTTTACTGGACATAAAGGTACAAAAACCCGGTAAAAAATGCTGATATTTATAGCCTTTGTAAATTCTGACGGTTTAAATGATCACGGAATCATGGATGTAAAAGATTTTTTTAAGAATGACAGGTTTGCCGAATGTGTTGGTATAGAAATATTGGAAGCTTCCGAAGGCAGAGCCAGAACAAGGCTTGAGATAAAAGATGAACATCTCAATGCCATGAACATGGCCCATGGAGGAGCTATATTCACCCTGGCCGACCTTACCTTTGCCGTAGCTTCTAATTCCCACGGCAATGTAGCCGTAGCTCTCAATGTGAATATTTCTTTTGTAAAATCCGCCGGAAAAGGGATGCTCTATGCTGACGCCGTAGAAACTTCAAAAAACCACAAAATCGCCACCTATTCCATTATTATAAAAAATGCTCAGGATGAACTGATTGCAAGTGCCCAGGGCATGGCTTACCGGAAAAAAGAGCTGATAAACCGGGTTGATTAATCGGAATCCTCCAGACTAAAGATTTCATTGACAGTTTTACCGAAATACCGGGAAATTTTTAGTGCGAGCAGGGTAGAGGGAACATATTTATTTAACTCAATGGAATTAATCGCCTGTCTGGTGACCCCGATTTGTCTGGCAAGTTCTTCCTGAGTGATATTTTTGATAGCCCTTTCGACTTTTATATGATTGGTCATAGATTTGGTTTTTTTGTTCTGTCTGATCAGTGAAGTACACAATAGATTTAATCCTGATGGCTGGCTTCAATACCCAGTGTTCTTTTGTTTTTGTACAGGATATAATAAAAGCGTATGATAAAGAATATCAGAATAGTAAACATGTTGATAATCATTACGTAGAAAAATACCCCTCCATAGAAAAACAAAAAGCAAAAGAGTAAAACGGCATAGTTCAGATAGGTGGCCCAAACCAAAGATTCCAGACGGGTTTTTGCAATAAATTCATCTTCTTGTTTTTCACGAGAGAAGGCTACAAAAAGAGCCCCGATGATGAATACAATTCCGGCGATCTCGTCCGTAATATTCTCTTTAAACACTTTGAAAAATCCCTCCGAATTAAGCAATGAATCATTGTAGAGCGAAATCATTTTAGTACTAAGAAAATCAAATTTCACATCAAAACAGATAACTAAAATTCCGAGAATTGTCGAAGGAATGAGTAAAATCCATCCGATCCGTTTGAACCGATGGGGAAATAGGTAGTTTGTTTTCATGTTTTTTGTTTTATAATTGTTTTCCAAATGTAATATATAAATTACATAAAGATGTATATTCATGTCTAAAAGTAATCTAATAAATACATTTTAACATAAATATTGAAATTTATTCCGAAGCGATATTTCTTTTATAAAAAAATCTTCCTATTTCCAATAGTATCAGAAATTTCCGATCTTTATCAAATTATAACATCCCGGGGGGGATATTAAATTATTGATATTATGAATTTTCACATAAAAACCTTAATCACAGGACTGGCCTCGCTGGCTTTTCTTGTGGTTACCGTAGCTGCTCAGAACACAAATTTCAGACAGGAAAAACCGACTGTTATCGTAAACACCGCTTCAGAGCCGTTAACTGAAGGGAAATTTGCTCCAGACTGGGAGTCTTTGCAACAATATCAGGTTCCTGAATGGTTTCGGGATGCTAAGTTTGGAATTTGGGCCCATTGGGGGCCTCAGTGCCAGGCTGAAGACGGAGATTGGTATGCCCGCCTGATGTATTTTCAGGGAACTTCACAGTATGATTTTCATGTTAAAAAATACGGACATCCCTCCGAGTTTGGTTTTAAAGATGTAATAAATGCATGGAAGGCCGAAAATTGGGATCCCGATAAAATGGTGGCTTTGTATAAAAAAGCCGGAGCTCAGTATTTGTTTGCTATGGCCAATCACCACGATAATCTGGATTTGTGGGATAGTAAATATCATCCCTGGAATTCGCTCAACGTAGGTCCTAAAACGAATGTGGTTGAAGGCTGGGCAAAGGCCGCAAAAAAATATAAACTGCCTTTTGGCCTGAGTGTGCACAGTTCACATGCCTGGACCTGGTATGAAGGAACCAAAGGATCTGATAAAACCGGACCAATGGCCGGAGTCCCCTATGATGGAAATCTGACCAAAGAAGACGGAAAAGGAACCTGGTGGGAAGGGCTTGATCCACAGGTTCTCTATGCAAACAACCATGAACACAGTGAAAAATGGGATGTTTATTCCGGCATTTTCAATCAGTGGACATGGGAGAAAGGAACGAACCTTCCGGATCAGGCCTATTGTGACAATTTTTACAACAGAACCATGGATTTGCTCAGGAGATATCAGCCCGATCTGGTCTATTTTGATGACACGGTTTTACCTTTGTTTCCTTTTTGTGATGCCGGTTTGAAGATTGTTTCCAATTTTTACAATGAAAATATGCAACGGAACAAAGGCAAACTGGATGCCGTGGTTTTCGGGAAAATGCTTTCTGAGGAGCATCGTAAAGCATTGGTCTGGGATATTGAAAGAGGGGCTTCGAACGAAATGCTTCCTTATCCCTGGCAAACCTGCACCTGTATAGGACAGTGGCATTATGACCGCAGTGTATATGAGAAAAATGAATATAAAAGCGCCACTACGGTACTTCAAATGCTGGCCGATATTGTGAGTAAAAACGGGAATCTTTTATTAAATATTCCTGTAAGAGGAGATGGCTCTATTGATGATAAGGAAGTGGCGATTCTCGAAGGTATCGGGGACTGGATGAAAATCAACAGCGAGTCGATCTTCGGCACTCGTCCCTGGAAAATTTTTGGGGAAGGGCCTGCCAGTTCAGGCGCTGCAATGAGAGACCAGGGTTTTAATGAAGGGAAAGGAAAATCTTATACAGAACAGGATATTCGTTTTACCACGAAGGATAAAGTCCTTTACGCGATTGTTTTAAATTGTTCCGGGGAGAAAAAAATTTCTATTGCCTCTCTTGGGGTCAATTCTGCATTGATTGACCAACGGAAAGTAACTTCAGTAAAACAACTCGGGAGCAAAAATAAACTTGCCTGGGCTCAGACAGAACAGGGATTATCTGCTGATATTTCTGGAAACGGGGTGGTGGTATTAAAAATTTTGGGAGTTTTATGATAAACTAATCATTTTGGTATGAACCTGCGCGGATTACAAAAAATAGGTTTGAGCTTTGCTATCATGGGGATTCTTTCGGCGCTTCTTCTTTATGAACCGGGAAGACCGGATAAAAAAGAGCCTAAGGTCAAAATGGCCACTTTTAAGTTTTCTTCCCGTCTGACTTTGGATGAGACTGAGCGTGGGTGTATTGACGGGCTGGCAGCCCGGGGATATGCAGACGGGGGTAAACTGATTTTATCCCGTTATAATTCCGAAAACGATCTCCCTACCGCGAATACTATTGCTTCTGAGATTGTAAGCAGCCGCTATAATATGGTGATTACCATCAGCACTCCTTCTTTACAGGTGATGGCAAATGCCAACAAAGCAGGAAAAGTTACGCATGTATTTGGTACCGTAACAGATCCTTTTGCTTCGGGAGTGGGCCTTGACAGGAATAATCCGTCCAATCGTCCTGCTCATCTGGCGGGTATGGGAACTTTTCAGCCGGTAGAAAAGGCCTTTCTCATTGCCCGGGAAATGAATCCTGCGCTTCAAAAGGTGGGAACGGTATGGTGCCGTAACGAAACCTGTTCGGAAGCCTGCGTTAAGATCGCCCGTACTGTCTGCGATTCTTTGGGGATAGAATTATTAGAAGCTACGGTAGACAATTCCAACGGTGTGTTGGAAGCTGCCCAATCTTTGGTTTCCAGAGGTGCAGAAGTCCTATGGATAGGAGGGGACAATACTGTGGAAATTGCTGCCGCTATG
>JAQVSH010000103.1 GCA_028700615.1 Bacteroidales bacterium | reverse complement strand
GCCTCTTTTTGCTTTGAGATGAATTTGGAAATCTGGGTAATGATTATCGGGATTATCACCGACAAACCAAGCGTCAGCGTTGCCGTGAGAGCCTTGGCCGCCGTAGCGGACATGTTGAATGCAACCGCCAAACCCTGCTGAGCTTTCGTCCAGAGCTTCGTGGCAGCAGAGACCACAGTAATCCTAAATTCACTCTCTTTGTTTACAAGGTTATAGACCTGCTGAAGGCCTATCGTTACGGCCATAACCGACTGCAGCGTGGTTTGCGTTTTGGCCAGATCCTCCTCTGACTTGGCAAATAAACCCATCACACCCTGGGCGGCCGTAAAGACGCCCATCATGCCCTGAATACCGGACATTACAGCCGACAGGCCGGCTCCTTCCTTTAAGAGTTGTTTCTTTTGTGCATTCGCCTCTTCGTATTCATTCCCCAGTGCATTGATAGTATCTTTCAGGGCTTGCTTATATGCCGTGTTTTCTTTTGTGGCACTATTTTCCTGATACAGAAGATTGGTTAATTCCCTCATCAGGGTAATACCTTTTACCTTCTGGACCATTGTCTCTTTCAAAGTCTGCAGAAGTGCCTTCTCATCGTTCAGCTCATCCGTTCTGGCCGTATCTCCATCCCGTACGGCCTGCTCCAATGCTCTCACGGCCGCCACCTGCCCAACATAGGTACTAACCAGTTCTTTGGAAGAGAGCTTTTGTATCCTGTCAAGAGCACTCTCCGACTCTACCCTTTGTTCTGCCGTATTGGAAAGCGCTTCCTGTGCCTTTCGCTGCTCCTCATACTCGGCCCGAAGCCTTTCCATCTCCTCTCTTTCACGCTCATGAGCAGCGATCTGCTCTTCGGTATATTGTATATTCTCGTCAAAACTCTTCACCCCGGCCGACTCAATATTCTTATATTCCACTACTATGTCTGTCATGGAATCTTTCTTCTGGTTCAGGAGGGTCTTCTCCTGATCCACCGCACCGGCAACAGTCAATTTGTATTGCTCTTGGGCTTGCCGGGCCTGTTCGATCGCCTCAGTGGCTTGCTGGGCAAAAACATCATACCCTTTCCCTGCAGCTGCTACTGAGGCTTTAGTGGTCTCAATTTCTGCTTTCAGGTTAGCCAATTTCTCAAGAGCCAGGTTGTGTTGTTCCGGATCAGATCCGGTCATACCTTCCAGCTGCTTTTGCATATTGGCATAGGAATCCTCCAGGGATTGAAGAAGAAGAAGCTGTTTTTCATAGGTTATCCTCATCCTTTCCTGTTTGGATGCCAGAGCTTCTTCGGCTTGTGAAATAAGATTTACTGCTTTTGCATATTTTGCAGAGTCCGCTTCTCCGCTGGATGAGAGTTTGGCAAACGCCTCTTTAGCCGCACCGGTTTTCTTCTCCACTTCCATCAGCGCCTTGGCCATCTGCTTAGCTTTCGTATCGGTAAGATTCGCCGTAGTCTCCATGATACGGTGCATCTCCTCAAAAGCCTTGAGGAATTCGCTGTTGTCGGCTCCAATGCCGTAATAAAGAGGATATTTGTTTTCGTCCATTGTGTCAATCATATTGCGCCCTTGCCTGGGCTATGGTTGCCTTCTCGGCCTTCAATTCAATCCCGTCATCGGACATTTTGTCCTTATTGTTTTTGCTGTTGTCCATGTAGAGAACAGCGATCTGGTCGGCCAGCATCATCTGCAAATTCACCAGAGAAATTTCCCACATCACGTAATGATAGGTCCATCCGTAACGGGAACAGGCCAGATCCAGCAGGGCGCCCCAAGGAGAATTACCTCCGACTAACTTATGCGTCTTGTCGTCTCTTTTCGAGAGGGTGCGTTTAATTGCATTGTCTGCATCAATCGCATAAGTACTAAAAAAGACAGGCGATCCACTAGGGAATATACTGTCAGGAGCGCTGTGACAAATTCATTCTGCGTACAATTCCATTTAAACAGTTCTGTCCGTTTCTCTATTAGGTTCTTATCCTTCAGTTCTTTTTCTGTGTTCAGAGTGGCCAGGGCCATCAACCGGGCACATAACCCCGTCTTTTCGGCCGTTACCCTCATGATTTCCTCCTCAACGTGCTTCGTTCCATGGAGCTTGTCAAAGTCAATTCCCAGTTCCAGGAAGGTTCTCTCCAGGTATTCCTGCTTTCCCATGGTAGGCGGGTAGATGGTCCATTTCACAGGGATCCTCTCTTTACCAATCTTACCCGGAAAAGGGAAGTGTTTGTACTTCCTTTGCCACCTTCTGACCTCCCGGTAGGTGATAATCTCCCGTGGCTCCTGTGTCAGGGCTATTGAGGCCAGTATTTGCCCCGTGTTATCGTCTTGCTTCTGTTTCTTCATAGTGGTAAGTAGAAGTTAAGGGGGCGGGCATAATTCCCGCCCCCTTACATCAAATGAAAATTATTCACCGGACGGAGCGGCTTCCCTTTCATACCATGTATGAGAAGCTACCGCCGGATCGGAAGGAGTAAGCTCATAGCATTCCACATCCACACAGATACCGTCGGCACCTGTGTAAGTATCGGAACATTCAACGGAACACTTCGGGATCTGCAACCCCAGCATGCCGACTTCTTCCGGATCCACCTGGATGGATTTATACCCGGACATGAGATCGGTGAATACGGGTAACTTCTTGGTCGCTACCGTCCCAAGATTCAGCTGAGCCATTTCGGCAAGGGTCTGGATGATTGCCGTGAATTTCAGGATCCGTGTCCCTTTGACGGGTTTTCTTCCTACCAGCTCATGCCCTTCTCCGTACTTTTCTTTGGCTGAACCGGCGTTCTTGCTGTATGCGGTTGAGTCTTCCGCAATTGTGAAAGTGAAGGGAGTCAGGGTGGCTGCAAAAGCGTCGTTTACCCCCGTGTCTCCCATGGATATTTTGGGTTTCCCCCATGTCATAGCCATAATCAAACATATTTTATTGGTTAATCTTTCTCCACTGCTTTGTAATGCAATCGGATTGAAATAAAATGCTGATGAATGTCAGGTGCCTTCTGTGTGTTTAGGGCAAATAACTTTTCGAACTTATAGCCTATCTCCACACTTCTGCCGCTGATATCCTTAACCCAGTCTTCGGCATACCTTGCCAGTTGTTTTAACCTGGGTTTGTCCTGTCGAAGCGTGCCATCTCCATATGTGTCAACATCTTTGACATATATAAAAACAACAACACTTCCGGTTTCAATCACACCTGGAAGGCCGGAAACGAACTTTACTTCAATATCTTCCAGGTCAGAATCCTTTGGACGTTCGTCTTCCATACATACGACTCCATTCACCTTGTTTTTAAGTGAACTGTTGGCGATGATGTCAAACACATCCTTTTCTATTTCCTGTCCTGTTCTTGACATAGGTTAGTTTTTAAAGGGTTTCATCAGTTCCGGCAACAGGCGCCTCGTTTTGAGTATTCCACTGTCAATAACATCGTACCCACGTTTAGAAAGAGCGCTGGCGTATGGCATCCCGGCAAGAAGCACCACCGTTATTCCTTTCGGAAATTCGGCAGCAATCTGCTCGGCCAGTTTCTGGCCCTGCTCTACACCTTCCGCCCCATCCTTTACCTGTGTGAATTCCCCTGTTTTAATAAGCTTTCCATCTTCCACTATGGCATAACCCACAGAACTCCTAAGGTTGCCGGTATCGTCGATATACGATCCGTTCAGACGTGCTGCATTCACACCTTCGGTACCGGCATAATCGAAAAGGACAAGGATCCTTTCCCTGATTTTCCGGGCCCCGTAAAGCATTGATGCATCAATCACCTGCTTGGGGGTCTTGAGTTTGATGGAAATATTCGCCATTACACAAGGATCTTCAAAAGGTTTACACTTCGCATCGGTATGGTACTGATCACAGCAAATTCGCCCAGGTCCTGCCCGTCATCATACGCAAGCTTCACACGGGTGGCGCTGAAAGGGATCAGATCAATAAGAACCTCATAAGAGGCTATCTTAAAGAAGTTCCCGTCCTGCTTGCCCACGTTGTTCATCTTTACCGTTTTGATGTTACAGTGTACAGGAGCTCCGGGAGCGGAGGAAGCAGGGACCATGTAGCCTTTTTCATCTCTTCCGGCCGGAGTTATTACCATTGGTGTCAATATGCCGTTCTCAATTTCCATTACCACCTGTTTGTAAGGTTATTGACCGTGTTCTTTTCCGTAAGAAACCGATCGGGAGATAAGCCGTTCTCCTGGCAGATCACTCTTATTCTCCCGTCAATTTCCTGGTCGTTCCACTCCTTTGAAACGTCACCTTCTCTTACGCTTTTATAGCCCCTTACTCCGTTGAGTACGTATATAGCGGCTATGGCAACATACTTCAGTGTTCCGGGAACATACTCCGAATCGGCCAGGAAAGATGGGAGCGCATAACGCTCCGCAACTTTCTCAATGGCACTTTCAACAGCATTCCGGCTCACTTCATAGGCGCCTACTTCCGCTTTTACTCTATCGAAGTTCGTTTTCATCAGGCTACATCGTGAGAGGTTCCGTTAAGGGTAATTTCCACGCCGGGGGTTACATTCTGAGCCGACAGGGTCAGCTTCGCAGCATGGGTCGCATCACCGGCAGTAGCTCCCGGAGTGTAGGTCACTTCGATGCTTCCGCCACCAACGCCCATCTCAATATCTCCCAGGGTAAAGAGCGCTTTGTTGGCTCCGCTCAATACGGCCTTCACCTTACCGGTAAGACCCTGTGTGGAGAAGGATATCACTTCCGTATCGGAAGCACCTTCATTACATTCAAAGGACTCGGCGGTCTTGAAAGGAAGAATCCTGGGGGTAGCATTGGGATCTACGGGAGGAACAAATGTGGATTCCACCTCATCGGTCTTCAGGATGAAGTATTCGTTCCGGCCGGTGAACACGGGAGTGCCCCACATTTCGTAATCAATGAACCGGCCCCTGGAATCACGCCACATGCCTACCAGGTTGTCGTCATAGGTCGAGTAAACCTTATTGGGCAGAGGATCCACCATCTCCAGCGGATCGGCGGCCTTCAGTATAGCTACCCGGGTAGCGCACATGAATACGACACGGTCGTCTTTGGTCAGGTTGACGGAAGATCCGTCAGCCAGGGTAATAAAACGATCGGGTTCGATCTCAATGGTAGGAAGCAGCTTGTCCTGCAGGTACGTGTTCACGTGGTTAAGGCCCACATCGGACTTGGACACGTCAATGCCGTTGAGCTTAACGACAAAATGGTCCTTCAGCTGATTGGTCGTGGCCAATTGCCGGAAGGTCTTTTTGCTCATTCTCACCTTCAGAACGCTCTTACCCTTGGCGGCTGCCAGATCAACAACGTACTGGAAATCGTCCACGGGACGGGCATACGGATTGCTCCATTGACCAAACTGTGTCTTGATTCTCTGTACGCCAAATTCGTAGCTGTAGGCAACGTCAGAGGCTTTATTGTTGTTGGCATTTACGGTTTGCGTTCCGTTGAACAGCCCTTCAAAATAAAGCATGTCAATACGCTTATGAGGCGCTATGACAGCCTTTTCAAAAGGATCAAACAGGAACTTGATCAGCTTGGCAAATTCTGCCTTTTTCTGTTCGTCAGAGAAGTTTACAACCCGGCTGCGGTATCTGCCTTCCAGGTAATAAAAACGGTCCAGACGGTCATTATCCATCTGCCACTCGTCACCCATACGGGCAATGGCGCCAACCAGTTCCCTGGCTGTGGGCATCTGGTGAGTCGGTTTCTCGGCGTTTTTGTCAATAACAGACCCTACCATGGCGGCGGCATATTCTGCCAAGACAGCCTGATAGGCTTTGCTCGGTTCGTACTCCACGCTCATCTCCCCTTTCCAGTCGGCTTTATAGGTGGAGATCTTCATGTTCTCCTGGATAAAAGCGTCAAACGCTTTAGGTTCCAATAATTTTTGAATAATTGAATTCGGCATTGTCTCTTCCTCCTAAATAAAATCGTGACGGGTGGTGAGCGCTTTCTTGATCGCTGCATTGACAGGCCAGGGAAGCGTCGCTTCTTTGATCTCATATGCCTGCAGGGTAATCACACAGGTGGGCGTTCCTTTGATCTCAACCGGGGCATAGTTCAGCCCGATTTTGGAAACTCCCTCAAATACATCAACCGACTGGTCGTTGTTTTCGGTGATCGAAAGGATAACATCGCCAGCGGTAAATGATGCGCTGGAAATGGTGAAGGTGTCGTACTCATCGCCATCGGCCCCAGGGGTTATGTCTGTGATGGTGTTGGTCCCGCCAATCTTATCGCCAACGATAAAACTGTGGCCCTTTTTGACTTTCAGCGATGTGCCGCTGCTTAACGTGGCATGAACAACGCCGGATTTTACAAGCACCGCCTGTAAGAATCCGTTAACGGCCATAATGGCCATCACAGCGCCTTTGGGAAGCCATTTCATGGAGCCGAGGTTACCGGTATAGATGTTCCAACCGGCTATCCTGCGTATACAGGTCTTCTCGTTCCAAACACCCTCTTTTGATTCGGTAGGTGTCTTTTCTTCGAAATACATAGCTTTCTTTTTTTTGGTTAGTATTACTTTTTACTTTCGCCCATTGCGTGCAACTGCTCAACAAAATCATCCGTAGAGTTCAGCCCTGTCCCGCTGGCCGGCGGTCCGGAGAATTCTCCCGTACGGGCAAGATCCTGTTTTAGTACTGCGTAATCGGCTTCGATTTGTGTGGCTACCGTCTCCAGATCCTCCTCTTTCGTAAGGGAGTATTTGTTACGGAACACCTCCGGAAT
>JAQVSH010000102.1 GCA_028700615.1 Bacteroidales bacterium | reverse complement strand
CAAAAAAGGCCTCTTCAAACGGAAAAATCACCAGCATGTGATCGATATTCCTTTTAATCAGATGGATACGAGATTCATTCCATGCCCAGATTTTAGGAGAAATATAATAAAACGTTTTGAATCCGGATTTTTTTGCAAATTCTGCCATTTTGAGATTAAATCCTGGATAATCAATAAAGATAACCGCATCAGGCTGAAAAGAGAGCAGGTCTTTTTTACACAATTCCAGATTGCCTGCAATTTCTTTCAGATGACAAAGCACTTCGATAAAACCCATAAAGGCCAGGTCGCGGTAATGTTTCACCAATACCGCCCGGTTTCCCCCTTCTTTCAGCATCAGATCTCCGCCCCAAAAACGGAATTCTGCCTGTTTGTCCGCCTCACACAAAGCCTTCATCAGATGCGATCCGTGTAAATCTCCTGAGGCTTCTCCTGCAATTAAATAATAACGCATGTTTTTTCTTCTAGAGGGAGATTAAATCCCTGTAATATTGAACTTAAGAACTGATAGTTTGATTGTTAAACAGAAAGATCAAAACATGGTTCGAAGGTATAAAAAAACGTTTCAAAAAATAAATTTACCCAATGAAGATATTTTGTCAGAATGTGTGATTTCATTGAATTATGTGATTTGTAATTGTTAAGGAATTTATATACTTTTGACCTCGAAATGCCGTTTGGCTTTTGGGCTTTTTTTCTTTCGGCATAGTAATCTATTCAAAGATAACCTGTTAAATATTTCGAGATGCTTAAAAGCTATACATTTCCAAGCGTATACGAAGCAACCAATATGGAACTCAGATCTGTTGCTTCCGACCTTCTGAACGGAATGAAGATTAAGATGGGTGAAGATGAATATATGGTTGGTAATCTTGTCCTTCTTGAAGGAATGTCTCCCAATAAAAATATTAATGCATCTCCTCAGGATGAAGAGTATAAATTGTTGACGGATGCTGCAATGCTTCTGGTTCATCAATATGGCGCTCCCAGATCTTTTGGGGGTTCAGAATCGGGAGAAAGTGTTAAGATCAGTTTGACCACCGGTTTTCCTTTTGTTACCTATCAGTTGTTCCGGGATCTTGCAGTTGATTATTTTAAAGGGTCTCATGTAATAGAATATGACGGATCTACCATCGGATTATCCGAAGGGATGAAAAAAGAGGTGGAAGTCGTCAAAGTCAATGTGATTCCTGAAATTATGGGCTGTAATGTAGCCATCAGAGAGGGAGAACAACAGGAAGACCAGAATATTTTTATTGTCAGTCTCGGTTACGGAACCTGTGAAGCGGTCGTAAGCACAAAATCCGGTCTGGTACATCGTTCGCTGATCAGTACCCATGGGATTCGTTATGCTGTAAATTCCTTTGCCGGAGAGATGTCAAAACAGTTTAACATAGGAATAAAAAATGAACACCAGCTGGATCAGGTTTTTCTGCAGGGAAGTATTGTAGTCAACCGCAAAAGAGTGAATGTTCATGAGGTCAGGGAAAAAGCCCTGAAACTCTATTTCAAACAAATTATTTTACCGGCGCTCATCAGATCTTTTACTGATGAGGATTTTAAAAAGTGTTCAAAAATGTATCTGGTCGGCGGTGGTGCACTTTATCCTGAACTGGTTGCCTGTTTCGAGGATGAGTTTGCCGAGTCAGTGGGCATTGAAGTTTATCCGGAACCTGAAAAATGTGCCTCTCAGGGGTATTGTCTATATTCCCGTTTAATGGACTCACCCTCTCAAAATAGATTGGATTCTGATCAGTTTGATATTGAGAAGCTCTCTCTTGACGGAGACGTCCTTAAAGTCGGAATAGATATCGGAAACGCCAATACCTGCGTCACATTGTTGAAAGATTAACCAAGAAACTATACTGCTGCTTTGTATTATCCATTTTCGGAAGTTATTGGTTATTATTATTGATAATGATTTAGGCGTCAACCCTTTGGGATCACTCCTAAAGGGTATTTCGTTTAGATGAAATAATTAGTAAAATATGGCTAAGGTAGTCGAGGCGGAAACCTCTCATAATTACAATAAAATTATTCCCGGCGCTCAGATCAAGGGCGACATTATATCAGATGGTGATTTGCGGTTAGATGGAACACTGATTGGCAATCTGTCTTTAAAAGGAAAGCTGGTCCTTGGAGAAGGCGGATCCATTTTGGGTAAAGTAATTTGCAAAAGTTGTGATATATCCGGAAACATAAAGGGAGAAGTGAAATGTGACGAACTGATGACCCTCAGGAGCACCTCTGTGGTAGAAGCATATCTCTTGGTCGGAAGGCTTGTGATAGAAATCGGCAGCACATTTACCGGAACATGTAAAATGAAGAAAGAAAACGGAGAAGCCTGAAACATGCATGAATAAAATCATCACGGGGAGTTTCCGGTCTTGGAATTAAATTTATATACACATGAAAATATCCTATCAATGGCTTAAGCAATATCTGCCTGTTGATTGCACTCCCGATGAAATATCGGGTATTTTGACTTCCATCGGACTGGAAGTAGAAGGTTTAGAACGTTTTGAAACTGTTAAAGGTGGTTTAAAAGGCCTCGTGGTTGGCTATGTGCTGACCTGTGAAAAGCATCCTGACTCCGACCACCTGAGTAAAACAACAGTTGAAGTTGGAGAAGGAAAGATTCTGCCCATTGTTTGCGGAGCTCCCAATGTAGCCGCCGGGCAGAAAGTAATTGTGGCTACCGTGGGTACCACTCTTTATTCAGGAGACGAAGAATTTGTCATTAAGAAAGCTAAAATCCGCGGAGAAGTTTCCGAAGGAATGATCTGTGCCGAAGATGAGATCGGCCTCGGTACATCTCATGATGGCATTATGGTATTAGATCCGGATGCTGTTCCCGGAACTCCTGCCGCCGATTATTTCAACATCTCATCCGATGACGTGTTTGAAATTGGACTGACTCCCAACCGTATTGATTCGGCTTCCCATTATGGGGTGGCCCGAGACCTGTTTGCCTATTTCAAGGCTCATGGCAAAGCTGTGACGCTGCAGAGTCCTTTTAAAAATATTCCTGTCCCTGCGGGAACCGGTTCGGGAATTCCCGTATTTGTGGATGATTCCAATGCCTGCCGGAATTATTGCGGATTAACTATTCGGGGCATCAAAGTGGGACCTTCACCGGATTGGCTGAAACGTGCCCTGATGTCTGTCGGAATGCATTCCATCAATAATGTGGTAGATATTTCCAATTTTATTTTGCAGGAGACCGGACAACCGCTTCATATTTTTGATGCGGATGCCATTACAGGGAATAAGGTGATTGTTAAAACGCTTCCGGAAGGAACGCCTTTTACCACACTGGATGGAGAAAAAAGATCCCTGTCTTCCGAAGATCTTATGATTTGCAATGGGGAAGCCCCTATGTGCATTGCCGGAGTATACGGCGGGCTGGATTCGGGAGTTACCGGGTCCACTCAAAATATTTTTATTGAAAGTGCTTATTTTAATCCGGTGATGATCAGGAAAACAGCCCGGCGTCACGGTTTAAATACAGATGCTTCTTTCCGTTTCGAAAGAGGGATAGATCCCAATATGCAGGTGCCCGCTCTTTGCAGGGCTGCAGATCTGGTGCTTGAACTGGCTGGAGGAACGGTTTGCGGAGACCTGGTCAGGGTTTCTTCAGGGAAGGTCGATCCTTTCGAAGTGTCTTTTAATGCAGACTGGTTTGATGGATTTGCCGGGAAAAAGATTGACCGGGCGCTGATCCGGACCATTCTGGAAGCGCTGGAAATTGAGATTGTCCGTGAGAACGGCGCCGAATGGACCCTTCTTGTGCCGCCCTACCGGGTGGATGTAACCCGTGATGTTGACATTGCCGAAGAATTGCTTCGTATATACGGATACAACGCGGTTGAGATCGGGGAGTCCGTCCGTTCAACGCTTTCCTATCAGTCAAAACCCGATAAAGACAAAGTTGTCAATCTGGTTTCCGATTTTCTTTCCAGCCAGGGCTTTTTTGAAACCATGAGCAACTCCCTTACTCAGGAAGCCCCTTACGAAGGTTCAGAACTGTTTCCTGCTTCTTCACTGGTCAGGATCTGCAACCCTTTGAGTGTGGAATTGAGTGTTTTGAGACAAACTCTGCTTTTCAGCGGTCTTGAAACCATTATCAATAATATCAACCGTAAGCGCACTGATCTCAGGATCTATGAATTCGGAAATACCTATCGCACCGAGGATGAGTCTTCCGCGCAACCGCAACCTTTGAAAGGTTATGCCGAAAGCTATCAACTGGGTTTGTGGATTACCGGGTCGGATCATGAACCCAACTGGATTTCCCAGAGTAATCCTTCCTCTTTCTTTACCCTGAAATCCTATGTGGAAGCCATTTTGAACCGTCTGGGAATTATTCCTGATAACCTGCAGGTTGAGTCATTTTCTAACGAGGTGTTCTCCGATGCCTTGCGTTGGGGACAGGGGAAAAACATTCTGGCCGAAGGCGGTGTGCTCAGGAAAGCTTTGCTCAACCGTTACGGGATCAAAAATCCTGTTTACTATGCCTGGTTTGACTGGAATAAAGTCATGAAACTCCTCAAAAAGGTTACCATTCAGGTAGTGGAATTGCCAAAATTCCCGGAGGTCAGGCGAGACCTGGCCTTAGTGCTTGATCAGGAAGTTTCCTTCTCCCAGATTCAGAAACTGGCCTTAAGGACAGAGAAAAAACTTCTCAGGCAGGTTTCCCTGTTTGACGTCTATCAGGGAGACAAAATTCCTGAGGGTAAAAAATCCTATGCCATTTCATTTCTCCTCCGGGATGATGAGAAAACGCTTCAGGATATCCAGATTGACGGGATAATGAATAAATTGCTTGAAACTTTTCAAAAGGAATTGGGTGCAGCGCTGAGATAACTTTTTGTAATCGGAATAGTC
Organism: Bacteroidales bacterium; assembly: GCA_028700615.1. Taxonomy (GTDB): domain Bacteria; phylum Bacteroidota; class Bacteroidia; order Bacteroidales; family UBA4181; genus JAQVSH01. Next base: position 1,848 of record JAQVSH010000102.1, on the reverse strand, counting down.
TGTGTTTTCATCTTTTGTTTAGATCAGGATTTTCTTCTCTTTTAATATTCCGAAGAATTTATCTCTATAGCTATCCGAAATAGGAATTAGATCTTTGCCAATTCGTATCCTGTTTCTTTCGATGTTCTCAATCTTCGAAATGGAAACAATGTATGAATTATGAACCCTTTGAAAATCAGACTCTGGTAATATTTCTACTATATTTTTGAAGGTCTGCAATGTCATAATATCTCCTTCTGTGGTACGGATCTTCAAATAATCTTTCATTCCCTGGATGTATAGAATATCCCTGAGTATAATTTTCTCAATACGATATTCAGTTTTGATAAAGATATACTCATTGGAATGACTGTTTACAGCCTTATTTAATTGATTATAAACCTTTTCAACCGATTTTAAAAATCGTTCAAATGTAAAAGGCTTTAAAAGATAATCTGCGACATCCAGTTCATACCCTTTTAATGCGTACTCATCGTATGCACTGGTAATGATTACTTTAGGCTTGCTCTGTATGGCTCCCAGGAATTGTATTCCTGATAATTTTTTCATTCTGATGTCAAGGAAGATCAGGTCAACAGGATTTTTCTTTAGAAATCCGATGGCATCAATGGCATTATTAAATCCCTCCAATAAATTCAGGTAATCCACCTGCTCAATAAACTCTTTAATCTTTTTTAAAGCGAGGGGTTCGTCTTCTATGGCAATGCAATTAATTCTCATTGAGTTCTACTTCCAGATGCACTTTAAAAACAGAATTCTCCGAATTGACGGATAATTTATACTTGTTTTTATAAATGTATTCTAATCGTTTTCTTACTGTTTCTAAACCAATACCATGACCTTTATCTTTGTCAGTATCGTCTTTATCGAAAAGGTTTTCACAAATGAAATGTAGTTTATTTTTCTCAAGGGTAATAAAAATCTTAATCCCATTTTCATTGCTTGAGTCTACTGAGTGTTTAAACGCATTTTCAATGAAGGGAATCATGATCATGGGAGCAATTTTCAAGTCTTTATAATCACCTGTCAAATGATAGTTAAGGAAGTTTTCATTTTTTAATCTTAATTTTTCAAGGGCCAGATAATTCTCAAGATGCTGAATCTCCTGTTCCATACTCACAAAATCCGAATGAACATCCTTTAACATATACCTCATAATATCTGATAATTTGACCAGTGACTTTGAGGCTTTGTCTTGATTCTCATAAATCAAAGTGTCAATATTGTGTAGCGTATTGAATAAAAAATGAGGGTTCAATTGAGTCTTCAATAAGCTCAATTCACTTCTAAGATTCTGTTGTTCTAATTGATCATGTAGTCTTTTTTGCTCAATCCAGCCAAAAATGCTGCGAAAGCTTACTCCCAAAATCAAAAAAATGTTTAGAAATGCAAATAGAAAAACGGATTGCAAAATGGCACTCGGCCCGAATCCGTCATCCATAATACTCATTGCAATCGGGAATAGTGTTCCAAACACAATCGCAATCGTGATAAATAATTTTCGCTTTTGTCGCCTAAATAAATAAGGTGTCAAAACATACCCAAAGTAGAACGGAATGGCCAATAGGAGAGTGGTCATAATGGAATTTGCATATAATCCGAAGTCAGTATATGGATTATATCCGGCTTCTTTGGGAAATCCACCCAATGCATTCATAATGTTGAAGAACGTGTAGAATACCATCACCCAGAGAAGAGTGTGAACAATGATGATTTTTAGTTTTTTCATACGTAAATTATTAATGACATATAGATTTATATATTATTGTATATCAATTAAATACATTATTTTTTATTTTGTTAAGACAAAAGCTGAGAGAGCACTCATCGGAGGATGAATGCAGGGTT
>JAQVSH010000101.1 GCA_028700615.1 Bacteroidales bacterium | reverse complement strand
CCTTTATTAGACCGCATTGATATGCATGTAGAGGTCACTCCTGTCCCCTTTGAGAAGCTTTCGGGAGAAGCCGTGAGTGAAACTTCCTCTCAGATCCGCGAAAGGGTCAGCCAGGCCAGGGCCATCCAATCAAAACGTTTTGAATCCGAAGAAGGTCTGTATTGCAACGCCCAGATGGAAACCCGCCATCTTCACCGTTTCTGCAGGGTGTCCCCGGAAGCATCCTCTTTGTTAAAACTGGCGATGAACAGACTAGGGCTTTCAGCCAGGGCCTATGACCGGATTTTGAAAGTTTCCAGAACGATAGCCGATCTGGACGGTGCAGAATCCATCCTGCCCGCGCACATCTCAGAAGCCATCAGGTACAGAAGCCTGGACCGCGACCGATGGGGGATGCCCTGAAAAAAAAAGATTATTATTCTTAAGGAGCTGACTTTCGAAAGAAAGCTATGTTGTTTATTAGTATGATAGACAGAACTGTGGCAGAAAAAACATAACCTTTTTGCAACACTTTTTGCAACACTATTTGCATAAATGTTTTGCCCTTTTTACAATTTGTATTTTTACATTTGAAAAAGCAAATTCGTGTGGAAATATATAACACTCATTCCCTGAATTTGCGGGACTGATATTCTGAGGGGGTGCAATTTTTATTTCTAAGCATCTGTATAAAAATGACCCGACAACGCTTTCCCCTGTTTTCTATTACCGTTTACTTCTTTGCCAGCCTGATGATGCTGGCTGTGCCTGCCATAGCGAGAAAAAAAAATCACTGGGACCTTCTGGGTAAGGGAATGGTCTTCCCTAATACCTTACAGGCAAAGATACTGGGGTGTGATACTATCGTGGATATATTGGGAAAACCAAGTTACAAAATAGTCATCTATACAGACAAAATAAAAAAAATCCCAAATAATATAATTTATTAACTAAAAATAAACTTCGTGTAGAAAATTTTCTATTTTTTTATAAAAACATCTAAAACACAGAAACTAACTGTTCATTTTTGAATATTCCATGAATATGAGATTATTCTGCACACTCATCGGCATCATTTGGCTTACCGGAGGCTGTAACAGCAATAAACAGAAAATAACCGAGACCCTTTCTCAAATGATGGGTAAGGAAATAGTTTTTCCCAATACTCTTCAGGCAAAAGTTCTCGGAAGGGATACTGTTGTTGATATATTAGAAAAACCCAGCTATAAGATTGTCACCTTTGCCGACTCTTCTGGATGTACCGACTGTCGCCTGAACTTCTACGGATGGAAGATCAAGATGGACGAAGCCAAAGCTTGGAAGATTCTCGTAGATTTCGTATTTATTCTTCAGCCTAAAGATGATTTTGTATTGCTATCCCTGTTAAAGTTTAATGAATTCCATTCCTGGATCTTCTATGACAAGAACATTGACTTTATCCGTCAGAACCAGTTGTCTTCCGAACCTCTCTATCAGACTTTTCTGATCAATCCAGAAAACAAAATTGTATTGGTAGGAAATCCTGTTTCCAATAAAACGCTTTGGAATCTTTACAAAAAAACCATAGAAACTCAGACAAAATAAAAAAGAGAAAGAAGTACCCAAAGAGAAGAATCGGAATAAAGATAATAGAAAACGATCCACTAAACGGAGAAAAGGGATAGGGTTGCCATGCGACCAGAAATCAAACAGGCAACTTCTATCCCCGGATCTCCTCCAAGAAGGAGGTGTGCGCCAAAGATAATTAAAAACAAAAGAAAAGCTACGTGCTTTTTATGACCGGAGGGTCATAGTTTTCAACAGAAGAAATATCAGGCTTCGTGTGATTTTGAGTATTGTAATGATACACAAAAACACCAAGCGATTCATCCCGGCGGAGAGTTCTTGCATCAAAGAACAGAAAATCTTGTAAGAAACGCTCTGCAATCTGAAAGCATGAGGACTTAGCAAAAGGTCTCATGGGAAAATCAAACCAAGTAAACTCTAAAAAACAATACGATGAAAAAATTATTACTCGCTGCTTCAGGCTTTTTTCTGGCAGCCTCTCTGTACATGGGAGTTAATTCCTATAAAAACATTAATTCCGGAACGGATCTGCTTCTGGTCAATGTGGCTGCGCTGGCACAGGGAGGAGAAGCTACGCCTCAATTTCCTTGTCTTCCAAATGGAGAGGCGTGTGAATTCCGGGCAATGGATGCCGCTGGGGATACCTTTAATGCAAGAGTACCCGGATATCGTAACGCTACTAGTGATGAAATACATTAGTATGAAAAGCTGGTAGCCATTATTGTAAAAAAGTAATAGCCCTCAAAAATACTAATTTTAGAGAGGGCTATTATTTATTTTTCTGATTGTAGAAAATAATTTTTCTTATTTCTAATTAATGTATCTCCGGCTTCGTTTTTAATATCCGTGGATTTATCAAGTTTAAATTTATTCCCAAAAACTAATCGCTATCAACTATGAAGCAACTCATTCCTGTATTTTTCTTTTGCGTTTTATTCACATCATGTTCTTCACCGGGTTCAAAAACTCAATTGCAGATTTTAGGCAAAGATGCCATTTCGTTGACTGGGATCCCTGTATATTCGGATTCAATTCTTTGGGGATCTCATTTGATTGATTTTATGGACGGAAAGCTAATAAATATTTGTTATCAGAAACAACCTTTCTTCTGGACATACCGGCTGGACGGCGATTCTTTGTTATATGAAAATAATTTTCTTTATATGGGAGAAGGCCCGAATGAAATACTCTATCCTTCCTGTCACTCCGATCAGACAAATCAGCAGTTCTTTTTTTATAGCACGAACGGGGGGAAAATAGGCCGTTTCTATAAAATTTCTGTGCGTCCCTTTTCCAACCTGTATTATCCGGAATCGTGGGAAAACATGGTATGCCCGCAAAGGAAAAATTTCACCTGGAGCGGACAAAACAATGTCTTTGCCCTATTGAATGACAGTACGGTGGTCGGGCTCGGAGGGGATAATAATGGTGGTAGTCTGTTATCAATGTTTACCTTTGGAGGGGATACTATTATAGACCTGCCTGTCAGCCTGCCCGATGACCGAAATGATTCAAGGCCCCTCGTCAGAAGAGACGTGTACAATGAAGGGTCCATACGAAAGAGGGCGTCCGCCAACCAGATCTTATATTATTGTCACAAAGGGAATTATGCGGAAATCATTACTTTCGGAGAAGACTATATGATAACAAGAAAAGTATTAGTCAATGACTATCCTTTATATGAGAATGCTAAGGACGGTCTTAACCGGTCTTATAAACGGAAGTGTCTTATGGGCTTGAAAGCTTATACAACGAATCGTTTTATTTATTTGTTCTCGTGCCCTTTACGATTAGAAGAAGAGTTAAAATATTTAAAATACAAAGGATATCCCTCTACATTCAATGATTATATCTACGTATTTGATTGGGACGGTAATTATATAAAGTCTTATTTTTTGGATACTCCTGTTGATTATTTTGTGGTGAACCAAGACGATTCATTCCTTCTGGGATCTACCTGCGATCTGGAAACCGGAGATTACTATGTAAAGAAATTTTCTTTAAACCAGTAATGGATTATTTTTAGATGAAACACTGTGCGTACTATTTGCAACTGCTTCTGTTGTTTCTGGGAAGTTGCGGTTCTTCTGACAAAAGAAATCCTCTATCCCTATTTTGTGATTTATAGAATTTCTATCATGAAACCCTGCCCTCTAATGAGTATGTATTGGGCATAGCCGAATAACTTGTTGATATGGGAAACTTTTTGGCAATTTTATCTTAAAATGAGGGGCATGCCATTGTCTTTTGAGTTAAGTCTCTCTGGATACGGTATTCTTTGATGGGGTGGATGGTGGTGGTGGGAGTGTAGCCGAGAAAAGAGATGATGCTGGGGATGTATATGATGTCTGGTTTGGTTCTGTTTAGTTCCCAGTTTGTGATGGTGTCGGTGGTAACATGGATGATTTTGGCGACTTGTTGTTGATGTAAGGATAAATCAAGTCTTTTCTTTCTTAGGTGGTCACCGTAGGTTATTAATTCTTTTGGGTAGGGTCTTGTTTCTGGTTTAGAGGATTTTAGAATGATATGACAGATGGGCAATGTGACTATGCCCTTGCGGGTATTACAACCACCCTGAGAAAGCATGTATCTGTCCTCCCGGAGCGGTCAGAAGGTACCTGCAAAAGATCTCCGGGCCTTTATTAGACCGCATTGATATGCATGTAGAGGTCACTCCTGTCCCCTTTGAGAAGCTTTCCGGAGAAGCCGTGAGTGAAACTTCCTCTCAGATTCGCGAAAGGGTCAGCCGGGCCAGGGCCATCCAATCAAAACGTTTTGAATCCGAAGAAGGTCTGTATTGCAACGCCCAAATGGAAACCCGCCATCTTCACCGTTTTTGCAGGGTGTCCCCGGAAGCCTCCTCTCTGTTAAAACTGGCGATGAACAGACTGGGGCTTTCAGCCAGAGCTTATGACCGGATTTTAAAGGTTTCCAGAACAATAGCCGATCTTGACGGAGCAGAATCTATCCTGCCCGCCCACATCTCAGAAGCCATCAGGTATAGAAGCCTGGACCGCGACCGGTGGGGGATGCCCTGAAAAAAAAGATTATTATTCTTAAGGAGCTGACTTTCGAAAGAAAGCTATGTTGTTTTTTAGTAGGATAGACAGAACTGTGGCAAAGAAAACATAACCTATTTGCACCACTATTTGCATAAATGTTTTGCCCTTTTTTACAATTTGTATTTTTACATTTGAAAAAGCAAATTCGTGTGGAAATATATAACACTCATTCCCTGAATTTGCGGGACTGATATTCTGAGGGGGCGCAATTTTTATTTCTAAGCATCTGTATAAAAATGACCCGACAACACTTTCCCCTGTTTTCTATTACCGTTTACTTTTTTGCCAGCCTGATGATGCTGGCTGTGCCTGCTATAGCGAGAAAAAAAAGATTACCAAAACTTTTCTGATTAATTCCGAAATGATTTTTCTCGTTTGTTTAACATTCTCTGGTTTATCAATTATTAGTAAAACTCCTCAAAAAACTAATCAATATAAATTATGAAACAGCTTATCCATGTCTTTTTCATCTGTCTTGTATGTACATCATGTTCCTTATCGGGTTCAAAAACTCAATTGCAAATTTTAGGCAAAGACGCCATTTCGTTGACTGGGATCCCTGTATATTCGGATTCAATTCTTTGGGGATCTAATTTGATTGATTTTATGGACGGAAAGCTAGTAAATATTTATTATAAGAAACAACCTTTCTTCTGGACATACCGGCTGGACGGCGATTCATTGTTATATGAAAATCGTTTTCTCTACCTGGGAGAAGGCCCCAACGAAATGTTGTATCCCTCCTGTCACTCCGATCAGACAAATCAGCAGTTCTTTTTTTATGGCATGAACGGAGGACAAATAGACCGTTTCTATAAAATTTCTGCGCGTCCATTTTCCAACCTGTATAATCCGGAATTATGGGAAAACATGGTATGCCCGCAAAGGAAAAATTTCTATTGGAGCATGCAAAACAATATATTCGCCCTATTGAATGACAGCACGGTGGTCGGGCTCGGAGGGGATAATAATGGCAGTAATCTGTTATCGATGTTTACCTTTGGAGGGGATACTATCATAGACCTGCCTGTCAGCCTGCCCGATGACCGGAATACTTCAAATCCGATGATTAGAAGATTTGTATACAATGAAGGGGCCATACGAAAGAGGGAGTCCGCTAACCAGATTTTATATCATTGTTACAAAGGAAACTATGCGGAAATCATTACTTTCGGAGAAGACTATACGACAACAAGAAAAGTATTGGTCAATGACTATCCTTTATATAAGACCGCCAAGGATGGTTTTAATCGGGCATATCTGAGGGACTGTCTTATGGGCCTGAAAGCCTATACAACGGATCGGTTTATTTATTTGTTCTCTTGCCCTTTCCGATTAGAAGAAGAGTTAAAACATTTAAAATACAAAGAATATCCCCCTACATTCAATGATTATATCTACGTATTTGATTGGGAAGGCAATTATGTAAAGTCTTATTTTTTGGATACTCCTATTGATTATTTTGTGGTAAACCAAGACGATTCATTCCTTCTGGGATCCACCTGCGATCTGGAAACCGGAGATGACTATGTAAAGAAATTTTCTCTGAACCAATAATATGTTGTTTCTATTAGGTGAAATACTATGCGTACAGCCTTCATGAACCGACACCCCATTAGGATTCGCTTGTAGGGACCCGGTTCAGGGTGATGAGCCTTGCTCAGTTCACTGACCGCTCCTCTCTGAATGGCCGTCAAGGATTGATGCTAAATAAAATATTTTACGGTTTTGAGAGAAAGTTCAAATCCCCGAAGTGGGCAAAAATAGCCAAATGCTCTTCAGATAAGGCTTTGCGAAATATCAAATCCGGTAAAATTTAACAATCAACACAAACTTTGATATTATAAATTTTGTATCTTGCTTCTTATTCATTGTCAAACAGAAACTAGACCTTATCTATCATTTACTAACCAGACTTCCTCAGATGATAAAGAAAATCTTTTTTACTTTTTTTGTGCTGATTCTTGTAGCCTTTTCGAATGGTGGGTTTTATAAGGATGGTATTTATAGTGGAGCTTCCAGAGCTATGTATCTTGATGAGCCGTATTATGGATTTTCAAAGATTGCTATTGAAAATGGAAAGGTCGTTGAGGTGCATTTTTCTGTGCGCGATTCTTCTAAGGGTATTCTTTTTGATGAAAAGTATGAACGGTTTTTTGCCGGCAATGAGGAGTATATCAA
>JAQVSH010000100.1 GCA_028700615.1 Bacteroidales bacterium | reverse complement strand
TGAACAGCCAGCTGGGCCATATGATCGGAAGCATTTTCAAGAATGGCTCCGACCGTATTTTGTTGCTGGATCCATTCCCAGTCTTTTTCTATATTTGAAGCATTGACAATCAGTAAATATTTTTCTTTTTCAAAACAATAGACAATAATATCATCCACTACGCCGCCTTTTCCGTTAGGCATACACGAATACTGGGCTTTGCCGGGAATAAGTACAGATGCATCGTTGGTTGTTATTTTCTGAACCAGATCAAGTGCATGAGAACCTTTAATCCAGATTTCCCCCATGTGTGAAACATCAAATATTCCGACCCCTGAACGCACCGCCAGGTGCTCCTCGTTGATACCGGTATATTCAACCGGCATATTAAATCCTGCGAAGGGGACCATTTTAGCCCCGGATTTTATATGAAAGTCTTCAAAAATAGTTGCCTTCATCTTCTTTTAATTCGTTAGTTATAACGCCGGAACAAAAGTAAAAGGTTTTGTATAAAGATAAAAAAATAGTTTTCAACCGCTTGTTAAGTCTCTGATTACGACTGATGAACAATAACAACCAAAGATGGCGGGAAGGTAAGAAACGGTACCCAGCGTGGATTTTTTATTTTGTTCCTCTACTAAAATCAGGCTGTTTTTATCTGAAATTTCAGTGGAATAAACCACTTTAACCCCTTTATCAATGTCAAATTTGCGTAAACCGCGACGTACAGCAGCTGCCAGAGGACAATAACTTGTTTTTGAAATATCATCCACCCTGATTTTCGATGGATCCATCTTGCCTCCGGCCCCCATGGAACTAATGATTCTGTTCCCGGCAGCCAGGGAATACCTGATCAAATCAATTTTCGGAGCCAGACTATCAATAGCATCCACCACATAATCATAGGATTGTGAAGCAAGTTTTTTCAAACTGTCCTCTTTTACAAATTCGTTAATCACCAGCATCTTTATATCCGGATTAATATCCCGGATCCGGTCTGCCATGACCTCTGCTTTATACTGATTATCCGTGCTGATTAATGCAGGGAGCTGACGATTGCGATTACTGGGGTGGACTCTGTCTCCGTCAACCAGCGTCATAGAGCCGATGCCAGCCCTGGCAATCATTTCCGCAGCATAGGCCCCTACTCCGCCCAGACCCACCACAAGAACGTGGGCCTGTTGCAGTTTATCTATTTTTTCCTGTCCCAATAATATCAGGGTCCGCGAAAGCCATTCCATGGATTTTATTTAGGTTTTTCAGGCTTCTCTGTGCAATTTTTTCTTTTCAGGTCGTAAAGAGCACAGTGTTCAGAACATCCGGCACATGGATTCGAAGATTCCGAAGACTTTTTAAAAAAAACCACCAGAGACCTGACAACAAGTCCTATACAGACTAAAATAATAAGGTATACCAGAATCATTTGCATGGCCTTCAGCGTTAGTGAATATGTATAACTAATCCGTCCCAGGCAAGCGACACTCCTGATGGTAAGGTAGGTTGAATTTCTTCAAAAAGCCCCATCTGGTGTCCCACATGAGTCAGATAGGCTCTTTTCGGTCTGACCTGTGCAATGACTTGTAGAGCTTCCCTGAGATTAAAATGGGAAATATGAGGCTGTGGACGCAACGCATTCAACACGAGTGTGTCAAGATTTCTTAATTTTTCCAGCTCCGTATGATCAATTCCATTGGCATCAGTAATGTATGCAAAGGGACCTATCCTATATCCAAAAATAGGTAACTGATAATGAGAAACACGAATCGGAATGACAGATAACGATCCGATAAGAAATTCTCCGTTTTCAATAGGGTTTAGGTTAATATCAGGAGCCCCGGGATATTTATCCTCTCCGAATGCATAAGAAAAAACATTTTCAACCTCTTTTATGACCCGGTTTTCCGCATATAATTCAACGGGTTTTTCCTGAAAATAGTTAAATCCTCTCACATCATCCAAGCCTGCAATATGATCACGATGCTCATGGGTCAGCAAAATAGCATCCAGTTTTTTTATTTCCGCTCTTAACATTTGATAGCGAAAATCAGGACCTGCATCTATGAGTATTTTTTTGTTTTCAGTTTCAATGAATACAGAGCTGCGTAAGCGGTTATCTCTGGGATTTACGGAGGTACACACCCGACATGGACAGGCTATCATAGGCACACCCTGCGAAGTTCCGGTTCCAAGAAATGTGATTTTTAGGTCCAAAATAATGAGTTTAGATAATCTCCAGGTCCGTAATTCTAATCCAGCCTTTATTCCCGTCACCAAGACGAATTTCACGCCAGTCTCCCAATTGATCCATGATCTTGACCTTTGTTCCTTCGTGAAGAATAAAAAGATTGGAACCTCCTTCATCGGGAGAACTTTTTACCATAACAGAAGGAGAAAATAAAATGGCTTCATCGGTACGGGTTATATTTTGCTTTTGAAGAATTCCCAGGCTCAAAGAAGAAAAGAACATAAACAGGGCAATCAATGCAATAAACATACTCCAGCGTTGCAAATCACTCCATCCTGACAACAAAAAAACCAACATTCCTCCCAGTGTAATAAAAAGGGAAATAATATTGACAATTCCCCATGCTTTTTCTGAGAGAAGATCCCTGAAATATTGAATCCAAACTTTAAGAAAAAACGGATTCAGTTCAGAAATTTTGTCCGTGGTGTATGAACGGGCCAATTCCAGATTAAATATTACGTTTTCATCCCGGGGCAAAAGCCTTGCAGCTCTCTCGTAATAAAGAATAGATGATTTAATGTCCCTGTTTTTAAAATAGGCATTTCCCAGATTATAATACAATTCTCCCGAAGAAAATCCGGAGTCAATAATGGATTTGTATCGATTGATGGATTCGGGATAGTTTCCGTCTTTGTAGCTCTCCTCTGCCAGAGATAATTTAAACTGAAAATCCTGGGCAAAGGTGTAGACTGAAAACATCAATACCATTGGCAAGAGCATGCAGATACGCCATATTTTCATCGTGCGACGGTTCATGATATCTTGTTTTTAAGGGCGTTCTGAACTTTCCCGATCAGACTAATGGCGTTTTCATACACGGCAGAGAGTGTAATTCCGGAAGAAGACGGCGCATAACGGGCATATTCACAGGTATCCATTAAATCCAAAAAAGATTGCACTAATTCAGGTTCGACACCTTCTTCTTCAAGGGCATTTTGGGCACTGTCCCTGGAAAGATCGGCTACATTGATATTGAGCTTATCACTTAAATAACCCCACATCGCCTTAGACACTTCTTCAAAAAATGCCTCCTTTTCTTCCTTTATCATATAGGACCGGGCAAGTTTCAGTCTCTTTGAAGCATATTGATTGGCTCTCTTGTTTTTAAGCAAAGCAATATTGGAGTATTTTTTGATATGATTTCTACGGATAACCAATGTTGCAGCAAAGGCAGCACAGGCCAGAAGATTGAAAAACCAAAAGAGTCCCGAACCGAAGAATACATAATCAATAGATTTTAAACTGAGATCTCCGGTTTTCAAATAGCGAATATCCCTACCCACAACCTGAACACTTTCACGGGGAGCGCTCCCTGCAATAGAAACCTGCCCGCCCTCTCCTGCTTCTACATTCAGGGATATAGGTTCACTTCGCAATGTTTTATATGTACCTGTAATATTATCAAAATAAGGAAACTCCACAGATGGAATCATAAAAGAGCCCGTCTGCCTTGGAATAATAACGTAATCAAAAGATTTAGTTCCCCCTGTTCCCGAAGCATTCAGATTTACCTCACTCTTAGGATCATACACTTCCATTTCCGCGGGAAATTCTATTTTGGGAACATTCAAAAATCTAATGTTTCCTGAGCCGGATATTGTAATTTTTAAAGTAGCTGCAGCATTGGTCTGTAAATTAGATTTATCCACAGAAGTTTGCATTTTGAACTGACCAACAGCCCCATCATACAAACCCGGTTTTGCTTCTGAAGGTATGTTTTTCACCGTAATTTTGACCGGTTTGCTGGTAAGCATCAAAGAAACGGATTCAACTGAAGGACCAAAAAAATCGTCAAAAAAACCTCGGCTTGAAGATCTAACCTGCCTCTGGATGATACACTCCAGTGAAAACGGGTCAATGGTTATGGTGCCGCTCTTCTGAGGAAAAAGAACAAATTTTTTCAATACCGCCGTACCATATACCACTCCGTTTACATTTTCCTGTACTAATCCGTTGATGGGCGGAATGTCTACATCTTCTTTAAAAAATCCGTCAAAAGTTGGAAATTCAGCATTACCCAGGGATGCAATATTTTCTCTCGAATATAATTTGATATCCACTGTAATAGGTTCTCCCGGATAAGCCGTTGTTTTATTGGTAAGCACTCTTACAAAGACATCATTATCAGGCTGAACCTGATTTGAAGAGTAGCTCTGAGGCGCAGAACCCTGGGAAGGAGTTTGTCCCTGAGCCCCCGGAACAGGAGACGAAGAAGCTGAGCTGGCAATCACCTGAATAGATACCGGTTCGGACTGATATTGCTGTTTATCCACCATGATCTTTGCGCTTCCCACTGTAAAGGTTCCTGTCTTATGCGCTTGGAGCACATAGGTATATGACATTTCAAAGCTCTGGGTCATTTTCCCGTTAATACTGCTATAGCTTTGTTGTTGGGATGTACTTGGTCCAAATAAAACCGAAAAATCAGAAATGGCAGGTGTCGTGATATCTGAGGAGGGCTTTGCATTCAGTGTCCAGGTAATCTGAAACTGTTCTCCTACACTCACAACCCTGGGAGCATCTACAGAAAACCGGACGCCCTGAGCCATCACAGACGGCTGAATAAGCCACGCCATGAGTATCAAGGGAATCCATAGAAGATGTGCTTTATTTTGAATGGTAAACATAAGACAATAATCAGATATGCAAATATTACCAATTTTTTTCGATTGCGGGACGATATCCTGCACGTTGTTGCTTTTGTAATTTTTCCTGTGTTTCTTTTTCCTCCTCCTGTAAAACATCTAGAAGGCGCTGCGCATCTTCCCGGGACATCTGGGGATTATTCTGTTTTTCAGGTTGATTCTGTTTTTCATCCGGAGGATTCTGAGGATCCTTCTTCTGCTGCTGATCCTGATTTTGTTGATCTTTATTCTGGTCCTGATTTTTTTGATCTTTATTTTGTTGATCTTTATTCTGATCCTGGTTTTGTTGCTCTTGTTCTTGTTTTTTCTGCTGTTCCTGCTGTTTTAATTGACGAAGCGCAACTGATAAATTATACTTAGACTCCTGATCATCAGGATTTTTTCTTAAAACATTTTTGTAAGCCTCAATGCTTTCTTTGAGTTTTTTGTCTTCTAACAGGGAATTCCCCAGATTATACTGCAATCGGGACCATTTTTCATTATCAGAAGTTTTTTCGGCCAAATTACTGTATAGTTGGGATGCTTCCGAATATTTCCCCTGTTTATAAATAGAATTGCTCAGATTGTAATTTCCGCGAAAATCTTCCGGATTTTTTTCTAAAGCTTTTCTGTACAAGATTTCAGCTTCATCAAATTTTTCTTTTTTATAAGATGCATTGCCCTGGCGCAAATACTTCACACCTTCCTGTGCCTCTAACTCTTTGGTAAAAAGCAAAATGAAGCAAAATATTAAACCGTGACTTTTCATCATCATTTTTATTGCCGTTTATTTCAGTTTTAACTTAAGTTTCAGCGATTCTATCCAACCCAGATTCCAGCGACGGTATCCCGTCATGGCTTCCAGAATCAATAAAAGAAGGGCTACTCCAAGCGGCCACTGATATACATTGTCAAAATCGGAATAAACTTTTGACTCATATTCTGTTCTTTCCATCTTATTCATTTCATCAAAGATGGTATTTAAACCCAATTGAGCATTGCTGGCACGGACATACATGCCGTTACCCGCCTCCGCAATAGATTTAAGCATGGGTTCATCCAGTTTACTAATCACAATCTGATTTTCCTTATCCCGGAGAAATTGATTGGCGTCTCCTCCGGGAAGAGGAATCGGCGCTCCCTGAGAAAGTCCCACGCCGATAGTATGAACCGCAATTCCTTTGGATACGGCCTCCTTAGCATAGGCAACCGCATCATCCTCATGATTTTCACCATCCGTGAGGATAATGATTGCCTTACCGGATTCCTGAACCGGTGAGAAAGAACGTATTCCGTTCCGGATGGCCTCTCCTATGGCTGTCCCCTGAACAGGAACAATATCGGGGGTTATTGTGGAAAGAAACATTTTTGCAGATACATAATCTGCAGTAACCGGCAACTGAACGTAGGATTCTCCGGCAAAAACAATTAATCCTATCTTATCTTCCTGTAAACGGTCTACCAGCCGGCTTACCGCCTGTTTTGACCTTTCCAGACGGGATGGCTGGATATCCTGTGCCATCATACTGTTGGAAACATCCAGCAAAATCATGATTTCTCCGCCTTTCCTTTTCGTCTCCTGCAAACGGCTCCCAAATTCGGGCTGAGCCAGCGCCAAGACAGCAAAAGTATAAGCCAGCATAAGAATCACAAATTTCAAAAGAGGTTTCCATTCTGACATAGAAGGAGATAACTGCGTGATCAGGGCCGGATCAGCAAACTGGCGAAGAAGATTTTTTCTCTGTCTTCTCTGCCAGGCAAAGATTAAAACCCAGCATGGAATTAACAGCAAGAAAAATAAATAAACCTCTTTGGCAAAATGAAACATATCTCGCAGTTTTACGAAAGAATTTTATAATAGAGATACCTTAAAAACAACTCAATAATCAGTAACAATGCAGCTGCAAAAACAAAGAAAAAATATTGATCCTGTTTTTTATGGTGTTC
>JAQVSH010000099.1 GCA_028700615.1 Bacteroidales bacterium | reverse complement strand
ATAGACAACATCACGTTTACATTGTCCGGAAACAACCTTCATTATTTCACATCTGTTATTGGAATGTCTCCTGAAACAGGTACTGACAATGCTTATAGCACAGGATATTACACCTATCCTCCCATAAGGAGAATTTCGTTAGGTGCTAAGATCACTTTCTAAAATTATGGAGAACAAAAAAACAAATCGTATGAAAAAAATATTTTACATAGGTACAGTATTGTTATTTACTTTTTTGTCTGGTTGTCATAGTGATCTAAACATTGAGCAACCAAGTGAATTTACTTCTTTGTCCATGTGGACTTCCGAAGCAGACGCTATGAGTGCGATAAATGGCGCTTTTCACCTGCTAAGAACTACTTTGGCCACAAGTCTTCCAGTATATGGCGATTACAGATCGGCGCTGTACGGAGGCGGTATGATGAGTATCACTGATTATGATAAAATGGCCGCTAACGTACTTGCCCGTGACATGGAGGGCACCGACTGGACTAGTTACTATACTACGATAAACAATTGTAATTTGATCCTTAAATATGCACCTGCCATTACATTTACGCAGGAAAGCAAAAAAAATGAAGTGCTGGCCAATGCGTATTTCATCCGCTCCTTTTGCTATTTTATGATTGCACGTGTCTGGGGTGATGCTCCATTGCTGACAACGGGCTTTGAATCAGACAGGCAAGATGATATGTACCCTGTACGTACTTCCGCGTCTGAAATTTATGCACAAGTGGAACACGATCTGGAAGAAGCTGCAAGGTTAATGCCCGCTTCGGTAACAGAAAAACACAAGGCATCCGCGGCTTCGATAGGTATGCTCACAGCTGATTATTTTCTGTGGAAAGCAAAAATGTTAGGAGGAGGGGCTGCAGCGCTTGAAAATGCAAAAACCGCAGTGAATAAAGTGCTGAACAATTCCAATTATGGTTTGGAGGAAAATTTTGCTAAGGTGTTTGGTGTTGAGAACGAGGGCAGCAAAGAAATTATTTTTTCCATCAACTATGAACGGAACGAGTATGTAGGGGGATACCCTTCCTATTATCTCGTACCTGAGCAATATGTTGAAAATAAGGTGTTTGTGAATAATCCACTTCCTGTGGGCAGTCACCAGCAGTATGTTTCTATCTCCGACGAATATGAATCTTTTTTGACATCTGATTCTGATGATAAACGGGTTCCTGTATCTTTTCAGGTTTTCCAGGACGGGACCATTCGCTGGCGCTGGATCAATAAATTTAAAGGTGAATGGATAAACGAAACACGCTTTTTTTCCTCGGACATTATTATTTATCGTTATGCTGAAGCGATCCTTATGAAGGCCGAGATAGAGAATGCTCTTTCCAATACGGCTGCTGCAATCACTGAACTGGCCAAAATTGAGAAACGCGCGTATAAGACCGTATTTCGCTATAGTACAACAATGAGCAAAGAGGCCGTTGATAATGCCATCATTGACGAGATACTGAAGGAATTTGTATCGGAATCCAAAAGCTGGTGGACATTAGTGCGTATGGGACAGGCTTTCACCCGGATAGAATCTCTCAGGGGCCGTGAAAATGAAGAGAAAATTTTATTGTGGCCCATATCTTCTTCTTCCATTAACACCAATCCCAATATTGAAGAATAATATATGAAAAGAACTTTTCTGTATATGGCTTTATGTTTACTGACGGTCTGTTCCTGCAGGCCGTCAAGTAATCAGTTTTCGGCGACAGTTGCAGTTCCTGAAGTCCCTGTATTGGCGTTTAAAGCAACCAATATGATAGCCAGAGTCGATTTGGTGAATCATGGAGCTATGCCCTATACGGTCAAGTCTGTGCGCGTGTTGATAAAATGCACCGAAAATCTGAGCGATATAACTAAGGTTACAATTTTTCAGCAGGATAAAGAGATTGGCTCAACTGCTCTGATTAAACATAGAAACAGATATTTTGTCCCGATAGACCTGAATCTGGCGGTTGATGCCGATTCCCTGGCCATTGATATTCATCTGACCTTGAAAGATACCATTGCATTATCGAATAAAATCCAGATAGAAAAAATCAGATTTAATACATCTGAAGGAAGGGTTGACGTGGTTCCCGAATTGCCGACTGTATTAAGAGTTGGTCTGGCTTTGCGTCAAAAAATGCAGGACAAAGTAAATTCTTTTCGGATTCCCGGATTCGCAACAACCACAAAAGGGACCCTTATCGCCTTATATGATGCCCGTTGGGAAAGTGACAGGGACCTTCAGGGAGATATAGATCTTTGCATCAACCGCAGTACGGATGGCGGACGGACCTGGAGTCCCATGCAAAAAGTGCTGGACATGGGCAATTGGGGTGGACTGCCTGAACGTTATAACGGGGTAAGCGACGGATGTATCCTGGTCGATGAAAACACAGGTGCTCTTTATGTGGCAGGTTTGTGGATGCACGGGGTTCTGGACCCGAAAAACGGGAAATGGGTGAAAAATCTTAATGATACATCCACTGCCTGGAACCACCAATGGAGAAATTTTGGTTCACAACCCGGATATGATGTTAAACGGAGTTCACAGTTCCTTATTACAAAAAGTGAGGATGACGGACTTACCTGGAGTGATCCGGTAAATATAACAAAACAGGTAAAACCTGAAAGTTGGTGGTTTTTGGCTCCTGCGCCGGGACGCGGGATCACACTGGAGGACGGGACGCTTGTATTTCCTGCTGAAGGTCGTATGGAAACGGGATTGCAGATATCGACGATTGTTTGGAGCAAGGATGGCGGAAAAAGTTGGCAATCGGGAAAACCCGCATATACTAACACAAATGAATGTATGGCAGTTCAATTATCTGATAGAAGTATCATGCTTAATATGCGCGAGCGCAGCAATCGAGGGCGGATGGAAGGCAACGGACGTGCTGTAGCTGTGACAAAGGACTTGGGAAACACGTGGACGGAACATCCCACATCGCGTAAAGCCCTTATTGAACCGGCGTGTACGGCCTCTTTTCACAAACATATCTATATTGATCAAACGGGGAAAAAACAGGAACTATTGTTCTTTTTCAACCCCAATTCAAAGACAACAAGGGATAATTTTACCCTTAAGTGCAGTCTGGATAACGGTCAGACATGGCCAGAGGAATTCTGGATCCTGATGGATCAGGATTACGGGTCCGGCTACTCCTGTATAACAAGTATAGATAATAATACAATAGGAATATTGTATGAGGGGAGCGGCGCCGATATAGTATTTCAAACAATTGAGGTTGATGAAATTTTAAATAAAACATGAAAAGAAGTGAAGTGAATCAATACATCAGTTATGCCATGAAATTCATGTCAGAAAATATGTTCTATCTGCCTTATTGGGCTTACTGGACTCCTTCTGACTGGAAACAAATGGCAGACCGCAGCGAAGAAATCATAGAAAATGGACTGGGATGGGACATAACCGATTTTGGTTCCGGAGATTTTCTAAAAACAGGCTTGACCCTGGTCACCTTACGCAACGGGAACCTGAATAAGTCGTCCAAACCGTATTGTGAAAAAATAATGTTGGTACGGAATAATCAAATCACACCCATGCATTATCATGTCCTAAAGACAGAAGATATTATCAATCGCGGTGGCGGTCTGCTTTGTATGAAGCTGTGGAACAGTGCTCCGGACGGAAGCGTATTGGACGGGTCCATAGAAGTAAAGATTGACAGTATCCATACAATCGTCCGGTCGGGTGAGAAAGTGTGTCTGAACCCCGGACAGAGCATTTGTTATACGCCATACCTCTATCATACTTTCTGGGCAGAAGAAGGAGACTGTTTGGTAGGAGAAGTGTCTTCTGTTAACGATGATAAAAAAGATAACCGGTTTCTGGAAGAAAGAGGGCGTTTTTCTGCAATAGAAGAAGATGAAGAAATCCGTCATTATCTTTGTAATGAATATCCCCAGGAATAATTTGTGATGAAAAAAATTGCCTTACTTTCGCTGCTGTTACTAGTTTTTCAATTTAGTTTCTCTCAACAAAAAGCCCACATACTGTCCCTGAAGGATAGCAGTTCGTTTTCTTTTGTGCTTTTGCCAGATGTGCAAAATTATGTCAAATACGACTATAATCAGCCGGTTCTGGAACTTTTAACCGCGTGGATAGCAGACAATGTCAACAATCTGAATTTAAAAGCCGTATTATGTACCGGAGATCTTGTGGATCAGAATGAATGCCTGGTGCCGCCATTTCCCCGTTTTGGCAACCAGACCAGTACACAGCAATGGGAATTTGTGTCTGGCGCTTTTCGCCGCCTGGACCATGTCTTGCCTTATATTATCAGCACCGGAAATCATGATTATGGCTACACACGAGCCGAAACCCCCGCTTCACATTTTCCTGCATACTTCACAGTGGAGAGAAACAATAAATACAGAAATTGTCTGGTGGCTGTACATAATAACAGAATGGACGTTCCCACTATGGAAAATGCCGCATATGCCTTTGCAGATGAACATTGGGGAAAACTGCTGATAATAGCGTTGGAATACGGAGCCCGAGATCAGGTTCTTCAATGGGCAAAAGAATTGTGCGCAAGTGAGAGATTCAGTAGCTACAAGGTTTTTGTACTTATTCATTCCTATATGGGTGCAGGAGACAATGCCCCGCTTCTTGTGAAAGATAATTATAAAATAACTTCGATAAACGGAGGAAAAGATATATGGGAAAAATTACTTCTCCCAACGGACAATATTCGCCTGTTAATCTGCGGCCATTATGCAAAAGCTGACGAAAACTTTGCCAGCAATGTGGGATTCCGTGTAGATAAAAATAAGGCAGGACATGATGTTTTTCAGATGATGTTCAATACACAGGCTTTAGGGGGAGGATTGAGCGGAAACGGAGGTGACGGATGGTTGCGCGTTCTGGAATTTATGCCGGATGGGAAAACGGTTCATGTGATCACTTATTCCCCCTTGTTCGCTTTTTCTCCCAGAACCAAACACTTGGCAGTAGATATGGCGTCGTACAATAATTTTTCATTTATCATTGAATAATCGTATGAAGAATCAGCTGGATTATTTAGGTCATCCCTATCAAATGTATGGGGCCGTTTCTTACGAATATTCACAGGGGAAGGCAAAGGGTGTGAAGGCCATTGCAGTGAAGAACGGCTCCGGTCTGGAAATGAACATACTGGAGGACAGGTGCCTGGATATATCACATCTCTCCTTTAACGGGATTAACTTATCCTATCTCTCAAAATGTGGGATAGTTGGTCCGGAATATTACAATAAAGAGGGTTTAGAGTTCCTACAAAGTTTTTTTGTGGGATTTCTGACCACTTGTGGCCTTCGCAATATTGGAGCTCCCTGTACATGTAATGGGGAGTCTTTTGGTTTACACGGATGTATTTCTAACATACCGGCCGAAGAAACAGCGGCTTATGTTGATGATTCTGAAGAGCAAAAGGTTATCCGAATAAACGGGATAATGCGCGAAGCGAGAATATTTAGAGAAAATCTTATTTTGAGGCGTTCCTATGAAATACCTGTAGGAAAGAATTATTTTTTAATCAGGAACCAAATAAAGAATATTGGCTTTGTTCCGGAGCCTTATATGTTCATGTTGCACATGAATTTCGGCTATCCGTTTCTTAGTCCCGATGCGCGGCTTGTGATCCCGTCTGAACAAGTTGAGCCAAGAGACGATGATGCCCGTGCCGGTTTGTCTTCTTATGCATCAATAGTTGAACCCGAATCTACATACCGTGAACAGGTGTTTTTTCATCGGCTTAGATCCAAGACAGACGGTCAGACGGCAGTGGGTCTGGTTAACAAAGCGCTAAACTTGGGGGTTGTACTAAGTTATAATACTAACAAGTTTACTAACACAACACAATGGAAGCAATTTGCCAAGGGGGATTATGTGCTGGGCATTGAGCCTGCCAGCTGTAAAATGTTGGGGAGAGCAGAGGCTCAGAAACAGGAGATCCTGAATTACCTGATGCCGCAAAAGGCAACAAATTTCGATGTTAGAGTAGATATCCTGGAGGGAAAGGAAGCGATAGATCTTTTTATTAATGATGAGAATAACTTATGAAACGGATTCTTTTTGTTGCCCTCCTTCTGGGCTCGTTCAATGATCTATTTGCTCAAAAAACTGATAAGGTCCAGACCCGGGAGGCAAGACAATGGGTCAGATCGAGGGTCTGGGCTCCCGATGGTCTGGAAATGGATATACACCCCTCGGTGGACTTTGTGGAATTTAAAAAGCAATATCTGGCAAACAAAGACTTGTGGGATAAAGCTTTCATGGCAATCCACCGAGCAGATAAGGATCTGTCAGTCTTTACTGAATATGGCAAAAAGGAAATTGTAGAGGGCAGATGCTATATTACAGTTTCTGACTATACTCCCAAAAGTGCAGATAATATTCGGCTGGAGGGACATAAAAATTTTATTGACATACAAATTAGTACAGGTACAGTTCTTTGGGGAACAAGCACAACTGAAAATTCTAAAATTATTGTGCCCTATAATCCCGAGACAGACAATGCTTTTTACAGATCGGAAAAGGTAAATGTTGTTAAACAGAACGCATCAAAACCCTACATTTTTATTTTCTTTCCCAAAGATCTTCATATTCCGGCATATGCTAAAAGCGGAGTTCTATATGAGAAACCGCTTAAAAAAATAGTGGTGAAAATTGAAAATATAGCCGTTGGCCGGTTATAGACCAATCAATTCTTTTACTACTAATTGTTCCATTATTTTGTAGCCTTCAGCATTGGGATGAACCCCGTCGAAGGAATACTTTTCCGGCAATCCCCCGCGTTCATCAACAAAGGGTGTATATAAATCTACGAAGGG
>JAQVSH010000098.1 GCA_028700615.1 Bacteroidales bacterium | reverse complement strand
GGATTATAGCTCAAGAGTTTATCTTTATGAAAACGACCTTTCCTATTCGTTTAATATCCCGGCATTTTACGATGAAGGTTTCCGGGTATACCTCATTACCCACTGTCAAATTACCCGTGCGGTAAAGATCCAATGTAAAGCCGGAATGACAAAATATTTTCACCTGGACCAGACAGGCAGCGGGGACTCCCTGATTCAGGGAAGTTATAAATCAGAGATAAGAATTCAAATCTTATGTAAGATCTGATCTTTTGATGTATTTTTGGCGGCAAAAATTTCCATGTCCCGTTTAGCAAACAGCTTCAAAGAAGCCTGGAGACCCGCCCTCCGCTCGGCCTGGTGGATTATTAAGATCACCATTCCGGTATCTCTGGGGGTCACATTGCTGCAATATTTCGGAGTAATTCAGGAAATAGCCGCTGTGATGGAGCCGGCCTTCAAAATGATCGGACTCAGGGGAGAAGCCGCCCTGGTGCTGGCCACCTCTTTTTTGATTAATATTTATTCGGCCATTGCCGTGATGCAGACCATTCCCTTCACAGGGAAAGAAGTCACTATCCTGGCCCTGATGTGTCTGATCGCTCACAATCTGATTGTTGAAACCGCCATTCAAAAAAAGACCGGCTCCAGCGGCGTTCGTATGTTACTACTCCGGGTGATCGGCAGTTTTTTTGCAGGAGCCATTTTGAATCTGCTGATCAGGGAAGACGGGATGACCCTATACAAAGCCATCCCGACTTCCTCCGCAATGCCCCTGCAGGAACTCATGATGCAGTGGGCCGACGGAGCTTTTTTTCTGACAATCCGTTTGGTGGTCATTATCACCGGTCTTAATTTTCTGCAAAAAATTCTTGAAGCATACGGAATCTTAGACCGCATCTCCAGAGGACTCAATCCCATCATGCGCCTTTTCGGATTGAAACCGCAAAGCGCCATGTTATGGCTGGTTGCCAATGTCGTCGGACTAACCTACGGAGCCGCTATACTGATTGAGTACAACGAGAACCACAGGATCGACCCGGAAGACGCAGACCGGCTCAACCATCATCTTGCGTTTTCCCATTCCCTGCTGGAAGACACCCTGCTTTTTGCCATGATGGGAGTCGCCATATTCTGGCTGACGGTTCCCCGGTTAATTCTGGCCATTCTGGCAGTTCGCGGCGGAGTGTTTCTCTCGGCACAAATAAGCAGGATGAGGTTCAGGAAAAAGGAAACACCCCCTTGCAGTTCTGCCGAAAATCGCTTAGGTTTGTAGAATCCAGCCTATAAAACATGCAACAATATCTCAACTTACTGGAACATATCCTGGAACACGGGGTTAAGAAACAAGACCGCACAGGGACAGGCACCCTGAGCGTATTCGGATATCAGATGCGATTTAACCTCTCCGAAGGATTTCCTTTACTTACCACAAAAAAACTTCACACCCGCTCTATTTTTCACGAATTACTCTGGTTTCTGAAAGGGGAAACGAATATTCGTTATCTGAAAGAAAATAAAGTAAGTATCTGGGATGAATGGGCCGATGCAAACGGAGAACTGGGGCCGGTCTACGGTTCACAGTGGAGGTCCTGGCCGACTCCCGGAGGACAGCACATTGACCAGATTTCTGAAGTAATCCGGACCATTAAATCCAATCCGGACTCCCGGAGAATGATAGTCAGCGCCTGGAATGTCGGACTTCTGGACCAGATGGCGCTCCCGCCCTGCCATTTATTATTTCAGTTTTATGTTGCGGAAGGAAAACTCTCCTGCCAGCTTTATCAGCGAAGCTGCGATACCTTTATCGGAGTCCCTTTCAATATTGCCTCCTACGCGCTGCTCACCCACCTGATTGCTCAGGAATGCGGATTGCAGGCAGGCGACTTCATTCACACCCTGGGCGATGCACATATTTATCTTAACCACATAGAACAGTGCAAACTACAACTGAGCCGGGAGCCCAGAAAACTTCCCGTTCTTAAACTAAACCCGGAGATTCATTCTATCTTTGATTTTAAATACGAAGACATTCTGATTGAAGGATATGATCCTCATCCCCATATCAAAGGAGAAGTCTCCGTCTAATGTGGTCTTTATGAATCCGAATAAACCCATCTCCATTATAGTAGCAGTGGCCGATCACAATGCCATCGGACATCAAAACGAATTGCTCTGCCATCTGCCCGCGGATTTGAAATATTTCAAACAGGTCACTTCAGGAAAAACGGTCATCATGGGAAAAAGAACCTGGTTTTCACTACCCAAAAGACCCCTTCCCAACCGGCGCAATATTGTTCTGACCGATATCCCTGATGAAACCTTTCCGGGAGCTGAAATGGCATACTCCATCCGCGAAGCCATTGAAAAATGTGAGGACCATGAGGAAAGTTTTATCATCGGAGGCGGAATGATCTACCGGCAATTTTTCCCTATCGCACAAAAACTTTACATTACCCATATTCACCATTCTTTTGAAGCCGACACGTATTTTGAAGCCATAGACCCTCTGGTCTGGGAGCAAATATCCATAGAGGCCCACCCTCAGGACGAAAAAAATCCTTTTCCTTACGCATTTGCGGTATACCAGAGAAGATCAGGAATACCTCCTTCACAACCCGCCGGCATATAAGCATCTAAAAAAATGAACTATCTTCGCAACCTGTAAACAAAAATTCATGCAGGACATCAGACATATCAATAAGGTAATTGAAAAAGAACTGGAAACATTCTCCGCTCAGTTCCATGATCTGATGGATAGTCAAATTCCTCTGATGCAGGACATTACACTCCACATACTGAACTCCGGAGGCAAACATATCAGGCCTGTAATCACGCTGCTCTCGGCCAAAATGTTCGGGGAGGTCACTCCTGCTGCTCAAAATGCGGCCCTTATGATCGAAACCCTGCATTCAGCCACTTTAATTCATGACGATGTAGTGGATGAATCCTGTGAACGCAGGGGAAAACCTTCGGTAAATTCCCTTTGGGGTCCTAAATTAGCCGTTCTTTCAGGAGACTTCCTGCTGGCTCAATGCCTGAATATTCCGGTACGGACGCGGGATATGGAATTATTGGATGACTGCACCCAGGTAGTGAAGGAACTGATCGAAGGAGAAATTCTTCAAAGCCAGGCTTCTGTAAATCTTGACAATACCGAGACACTTTATTTTGATATCATCCGAAAAAAGACAGCGGTACTACTGGCTGTTTGCGCAAAATCGGGCGCCAGAGCAGGCGGTGCAAATCCCGAGCAGATGGCAGTCATGGAACAATTCGGAGAACTCCTGGGACTGATGTTTCAGATCAAGGATGACCTTTTTGACTATCTTCCTTTCTCGGAGACAGGAAAACCTGCCGGAAACGATTTAAAAGAAAAGAAAATCACGCTCCCGCTATTGCACGCCCTGACCCTCTGTACACCGGATGAAAAAAGCCGGATTCTCCATCAGATCCAGACACAAACCCCCAATTTACTGGAAAACGCCAGAAATATGGTGGATTATTATCAGGGAGTTTCGTACGCCATTCAGAAGATGGAATCCCTCTGTGAACAAGCCCGTTCCCTTTTACAAAAAATGCCCGATAACGAGGCCCGGAAGGCTCTTTCCGATCTGGCAGATTATATTATCTCCCGCAATAAATAACTAATAGGCGGCACGGTATTTTTCATCCTCTTCCAAAAATAAATTCAAATAGCTATTGTACCGGGAAGGCATAATCAACCCTTGCTGCACCGCGGTTTTCACGGCACATCCGGGTTCCGACACATGATGGCAATTGTAATACTGGCAATTTGAGGACATAGAAAATATTTCCGGAAAGAAGTGAGACAATTCCGTCTTTTCCATCCGGATCACACCGAAACCTTTAATCCCGGGAGTATCTATAATATATCCCCCGTCTTCCAGCGCAATCATTTCAGCAAACGTAGTGGTATGCTTTCCCTTATGATGAAAATCAGAAATTTCACCGGTTTTAAGTGAACAGGAAGGATTTAAAGCATTGATCAGGGAAGATTTCCCGACCCCGGAATTTCCGGAAAACAAACTGATCTTCCCTCGGGTCATCTCTCTGAGCCGGTCCAGATTCAGCCCCTCAGGAACAGAAGTTCTCAATATTTCATAACCTATCTCTCCGTATGTCTTCTCTAAAACAGAAAGAGCCTCCGTATCAGATCCGGTATATAAATCTGTCTTGTTAAAAACAAGGCATACCGGAACTGAATAAGCTTCGGCAGTCACCAGAAAACGATCCACAAACTCTACCGGAGTCTCAGGAAACTTGAGGGTTATGATGAGATAGGCCTTATCCAGATTTGCAGCAAGAATATGCGCTTCATGCGATAAATTCGACGACTTACGGATAATATAATTCTTCCGGGGTGCAATATCGGTAATAGAACCGGTACGACCCTGTTCCACCCATTCAAACTCAACCCGGTCTCCGGCCGCCACAGGATTGGTAGTGCGTAGCCCCGACATTCTGAACTTTCCCCTGATACGGCATTCCACCGTCATACCGTCATCGGCTCTGACCGTATACCAGCTTCCCGTAGATTTGACAACCAGTCCTGAAGGCATTATTTTTATTTTATGTATCTATCCGGATAGACGCCACGAAAGTAGAAACTTTGTTTATATTTTTACTTATTTCTTGTTTCTTTGTCTAAAAACAGCATCACATGACACTACGCATCTATTCTTACAACGTGAACGGGAATCGCGCCGCTATGAGCAAAGGCCTGGTTGAATTTTTAGAGCAAGACCAGCCTGATATTGTTTGTTTTCAGGAAACCAAAGCTTCTCCCGAGCAAATTGAAACCACCTTGTTCGAATCCCTGGGATATCATCATTACTGGTACTCTGCCGAGAAAAAAGGATACAGCGGAGTAGGCATTTTGTGTAAAAATAAACCGGATCGGGTCGTGTACGGAATGAACAAAGAAGAATATGACCGCGAAGGCCGTTTCCTCCGTGCGGATTTCGGATCGGTTTCGGTCATCAGCGTCTACCACCCTTCCGGTACCAGCGGAGAAGATCGGCAAGCTTTCAAAATGCAATGGCTTGAATACTTTCAGCAATATATCAACGACTTAAGGAAAGAACGCCCCCATCTGATTATCTCCGGAGATTACAATATTGCCCACACAAAGATTGACATCCATGACCCTGTAGGCAATGCCGGAAATTCAGGCTTTCTTCCGGAAGAACGTCAATGGGTCTCCGATTTTCTCAAAGAAGGCTATGTGGACTCCTTCCGGGCCATTCATCCGGATACCCGCAACCTCTATTCATGGTGGTCATACCGTTTTAATGCCCGAAGCAAAAACAAAGGCTGGAGAATAGATTATCACATGACCACGGAAAGTCTTCGCGATAAAATAAAAGACGCAGACATCCTCACCCATATTGTTCATTCAGACCACTGCCCGATCTCTATAACTCTTGATATCTAATCCGGAGAAGATTTCCCTTTTTTACGCCGGATCTCATCTCTCAAAAAAGAAGCCTGTTCATAGTCTTCCCGGGCTATGGCCTCATTGAGCATACGCTCCAGTTCTGCCAGAACTTTAGCCGGATCCTTTTCTCCGGGAGTTGAAGAAGAAACTCCTTCGTGAATCACTCCTTCCACGACCAATCCTGGAATATCCAGAATGGAAGCAGCAATATATACCGGACATCTGAATCTCAAAGCCAGCGCCACCGCATCGGAAGTTCTCGCATCCAGCGAAATCGGTTCGTGAAATTTGGATTCACACAAAATCCTTGCAAAAAAGACTCCTTTCTTAAACTCGTGAATTTCGACCTCTTTGATCTCGATGCCAAACGATCTGGCAAATTCAACAAAAAGATCATGGGTCTGGGGTCGGGGAGGTTTCATGCCTTCCATCTGCATTGCGATGGACTGAGCTTCCAAAGGACCTATAATGACAGGGATATGCCACCCGGGAGATTTTTTACCCAAAAGCAGGGCATAAGCGTCAGAACCTGATTTGCTGAATGAAATTCCGAGAATTTCCAACTTCACCCTTTCCATCTTCTTCTCTGTAAATAATCCATGACTTTCAGGATACTATATCCGCATTCCGTGCAACTTATGATGGGGTAACTTCCTCTTAATATGGTTAAACAAAGTTAAACAAACAAATTGCCTTAAGCAAGAGAGAAAACCATGGAATGAATTTTGTATTTTCGCTACAGGGAGTTTTTATTGAATGTGGAAAAATAAAATAAACCTTTGATAAACATTGACATCATGAAAAAGAAATATTTTTTGCTGGTTGCTCTGATTTCTTTTTTTTCACAGGTCACAGAAGCGAAAAAAACCCCTGTAACCTGGGGAAAAGTCGATCAGAGGGATATAGAAATGAAAACCTGGCAGGAAGACCCCGACGCCCCTGCGGTGATCCTGTGTGATTACGGAACGCTCACCATAGGCCCGCGTACAGTTTACACGCGGCACTACCGGATCAAAATACTGAAAGAAGAAGGATTAAAATACGCACAGGTCGAACTTCCTTACCGGGCCCTGAACCATTATGAAACCTTCACGCAATTTAACGCCCAAACGCTGTCGCCGGATGAAACGGGACATCTCCGGACGATTAAAGTAAGAAATACTTCGGAAAAATTTATTGACCGTAAACACCAGGCCAAAACTTTTACCTTCCCGGAAGCCAAAGTGGGATCCATCCTTGAATTTCGATACACGCTGGTTTCTCTGGACTTTGTTAAACCGGACGACTGGGCCTTCAGGCATGAACTACCCTGCATCTGGAGTGAATTCAAAGTCAATATTCCGAGCGACTTCTCCTATCTGGTATCCCTTGAGAACAAACAGGATCTGAG
>JAQVSH010000097.1 GCA_028700615.1 Bacteroidales bacterium | reverse complement strand
AGAACACTCCTCTTTATAGTCAGTGCTGCGCACTGCCTAACATCGTCGAACAGCTCTCGTTTTCTATGCTCAGGAGCTTCGTTTCGCTGTTTCGCCCCTTGCGAACAAATCCTTTTGCCTGATCCCTACGGATTTCAACATCGTAACAATTCAACTGTGCATCACACGCCAAAATTTAGAGCCGGGATACAAGTCTTTTTATTCTGCTTTACTTTAATATATAACTGATTATCAATTCGTGAAATATATCATTTGTTTTGTTTTTATAAAATACTTCCCTATTTTTACTCACGGAAAACACTTTTTGCTTGCGAGAAAAATTTTTATGATGGGATTGAAAAGCAAGAAGGCACCTTTTACTTTCATGCCCTGCTGAACTCTTGGTTCAGAGATACAGAAACTAACCTCATCACCATGCAAAAAATCACATGGCATTTTCTTATTTGCTTCCTGATCTCCGGATTGATCATCATTTCCTGTAATCGTACGAAAAAGCAGATTGTGGACGCCCCTTCACAAATGTGGCAGCATTTCTATAAACAGATATATTATCCATAATGAAATAAAAAATCAACATTCATTCAATTTATTAATTTAAAGTAAACTTCAGGCAGAAAATTCTCCATATTTTTATAAAGGCATCTAAGACACAGCAACTAACTATTCTGAAGATTCAATGAACATAAGATTGTTTTGCACGTTCATCGGCATCATTTGGCTTACCAGTGCCTGTAACAGCAACAAACAGAAAATAACTGAGACTCTTTCTCAAATGATGGACAAAGAAATTGTCTTTCCCAATGCCTTACAGGCAAAGATTTTGGGGCGTGATACTATCGTGGATGTATTGGGAAAAAAGGGTTATAAAATAGTAACCTTTGCCGATTCTTCAGGTTGTACCGACTGCCGATTGAACTTTTACGGATGGAAGATGAAAATGGACCAAGCCAAGGCATGGAACAAACCTGTAGATTTTGTCTTTATCCTCCAACCCAAAGATGAATTGGGATTAGTGTCTCTTTTAAAGTTTAATGAATTGGATCTTGTCGTATTCTATGACAAGAACACGGATTTTATCAGGCAGAACCATCTATCTTCTGATCCGCTCTATCAAACTTTTCTGATCAATTCCGAGAATAAAATAGTTCTCGTAGGAAATCCCATTTCCAATGCTGCTTTATGGAATCTCTACAAAGAAACGATTGAGAGTCAGCCGTAAAATGAGATTGTAATTCTTCGTGAGATGATAATTCCTGATGAAACAACGTGTACCATCAAAACCAAATTCAATGCTCGTGAAAACCCGATCATGAGAGATAAATTACTATACGGAAAATTATTCACTCATCATTAAATGGAGAAAAGGGATAGGGTTGCCACGTAAACAGCTATATCCACAAAGGCAACTTCTATCCCCGCTTCTCCTCCCTGAAGGAGGTGTGCATCAAAGATAATTAAAACAAAAGAAAAGCTACGGGCTTTTTATGACCGGAGGGTCATATTTTAAACAGCAGACGCATTATTTCTAAAGGCTCTGGGTTATTTAACAAACTCCCATGAGGAGCGGACAGGTCTCTTAAGAAAATCTTCAGAGATTGAAAGAATGGGGCTTAGCAAAAGATCTCATTTACAACTAAAAACAAGTAACCATTAAAAAACAAAAACAATGAAAAAATCAATACTTGCTGCTTCAGGTCTTTTCCTGGCAGCATCGATGTACATAGGAGTCAATTCATACAAAAACCTGAGTTCCGGAACCGATCTGCTCTTGGCTAATGTTGAGGCGTTGTCGGATGGGGAGCAAATATTCGAAGGGTACAAGAACAGATGGTTGGGCGCTGTGCCGGGATGTAGAAAAGCTTCGAACTATATTTGTGACTTGAGTGGTAACTCAGGATTGTAAAACAACAGAATTCTCTCATGAGCAATCTGCTTGTGAGAGAATCTCTTTAAATTCATTAAAATGAAAAAATCGACTTTGTTTTTCAGTATGCTTTTCTTCCTTGTATCCTGTTCCGGACCTCCTGAAGAATCAAGGATTATTAAGGAGGACCGGTTCAAAGCTAAGGATTATTTTTTGGACGAAATTGCTGACAGTGTAAAAATTGTTGTATTGGAAAAGGGTCCGACTATGGGAGAAATATTTCATATTAAATCCTATGGTTCTTATCTTTTTTTATATGATATATCCCAGGAGTTAATACACCTGTATGATATTGAAGGTCATTATATTTCTTCGTTGACTTCAAGAGGGCAGGGGCCCGAAGAGTATCTGGACCTGGCAACTTATGCATATAACCCGGATCGCAGGATACTGACCGTTTTTTCGCGAAACGGACAAAACCTGATTCATTATTCGGTTCCGGACATGAAATTCCTTTCCCGTCAACACATTGGAAATTATATAATGTCCATGGAATATTTGAACGAAAAGGTTTTATGGGTTGCGCTGGAACAAAACCTTGCTAAAGATATTCCGAGCTGTATCGGATTATTTGATATTGATACAAATCAATTTTCCGACTTGGCAATTAAAGATATGTCTGAGATTTCTTTAGAATTCTCGGCTGATCAAACTGTGTTTCGGAAAAATAAAGACAGCCTTTATTACTGCTTTCCTTCTTTTCACAACAAGATTTATCTTATTACTCCAAACGAAGCCAAGGCAGAATACACTGTTGAGTTTGGGAGAGCTTCCATACCCGAAAAATATTGGAACTGGGACGAGAAGCCGGGGCATTCCTTAAATCTTAGGGAACTATTTCAAAGCGATCGTTATGCTTTTATGCCTGTGTACTTTGTAAACAGGAAAACCTCTGTCTCTTTCTGGTATATGACAAAATCCTCTCTTAGTTTGTCTTTGCCTCCGGTGCAATTGTGTATATTTCAGAATACAACGGGGGAAATTCTTTCCGTAAAAAACATCCTGTTACGAGATTTAAATATAGCGCTAACACCAAGCGGGATTGCCGGAGATTATTATATTTCCTTACTCTATCCGGGACTTTTAGAAACACTTCCAGAGACCAGTGAATCTCCTGTTTCTAACCGAATCATAAAAATTATAAAAGAACAAGCTATAAATCAAGACTCGCTCACAAAAGACCTTCCTTTGCTAGTAATGTATAAGTTGCAATAAATTTAAATGGTATGAGAAAACAAGAATTTTACATAGGTATACTGATCTTTCTATTTCTTTGCATTTCTTCTCAGGCATTTTCACAAAGAAATCAGGTCTTATTTTTTGGAGACCCCACAACCTTTAAGGATCCTGCAAAACAACAGACATATCGTCTAAAACCAGACGAAGGTATTGGGATAATGATTGAAAATAAGAAAGCGGTAACTCTTAAAACTATCTATGTATGTGTTGAAAAAACGACCCAGGTTACGGCTCCTTTTGTTGTTTCTATAAAAAAACATAAAGGGGAACTCACTCCCTACTATTTACATCCGGCGGAGGAGTTTTCAGATCTTTTGCCACAACCATTCATTTGTAAAACGATCAATCCCGGATTATATAAAATTGATATTGAGAAATTTCGTATAAAAGTAAATTCAGACTTTTTTGTTCTTCTTTCTGTTCCCCAGATGAGAGACAAAACTTTTGATTATGTCAAAAAGGAGACTATTCCACAATTAGGGGCTTCTGGAAATATTACCGGTTATTCTGAACAGGACGTCCTGTATTATGGACCCACCTTCTGTGCATATCCCTTAGGGATCAGAAATATTTACTATTTTTTCCCCTCAAAGGACAATGCAAAAGAAACATATGCTTATTCACCAAATAAGGGACGGCATATTCCCATGATAGCTGTAGAATATGCAAAGGAGTAGCGCTTTGAATTACTGTTTTTGATGCTTTTTTTGGAAGGGTTTTAACACGTAAATGCTGATTGACAATCTGTATGAAAGCCATATTATTCAGCGCCATTAAAAAACTTTTCCCACAGGCAAAAAGTGTTTCTATTGAGGAAAATATAATCTCCGGATATACTATAACAGGGCCTCTAAGTCAATTTTTGCCAACCTGAGATATGAATCATCATTTTCTTTGTCATACACAAAAAAATAGAGGCTATTTTCGGTGCACAGGCAATAAGTGAAATTTTCCGGAAGTTTATATTCTGCCATTCGTTTAAAATCAGCATTGATCAACATCAGATATTTTGATTGGGGTTCACTCCTGTCATTCCGGCTGTTATTATGTACTCTTACATAGGTATTGTAATTTTTAACATAATGAACTCTTTCAAATCTCAGGGAACAAAATTCATATCGGGTAAAGTCCATCCCGGAAGCATTTTTATCATCAAATGGTTTTGCTTCATTTTCCGTATAAAGGCTCCGGAGGTTGTATTTCGAATACTTACCGGTTTTGAGATGGTATGAATATACATCAGAACGCCAGGGGAAATTATAGATTATTAAATCCCCGTTTCTGGTAAAGTTTGGAGAAGCGAGGGATTCGTATGGATCATCGCTTTGTTGTAACTCTTCGGGATATTGTATAGGCAGAATATTTACGGTAGAATCCTGCAGATTGATTCTGGCTCCGATGGCTCCGGAATATATTTTATCGGAATTCTCTGATACCGGGAAGATATTGTGGATAAGTTCTTTGTTTGCTGCGTTATAGTATAGAGAGATAAAATTGCCTAAAGTAACTCCACTCCTCAAGGTCTTATACTCTTTAATTCCGTCATACATATATATAGAATCCCGGATTAAAGAGGTGGAGACCTTAGCTCGTACCTGTGCGCTATCATCGATAAGAATGAAATCGCGCATGCTTTCTACTATCACAGATGAGTTCTCCAGAGCCATCGCCGCTACCACGTTTACCCCATTGGGGCCTTCCCGGACTAGGGGTAATGAGCGTAATGTGATCTGATGGGTAATATCAAAAAAATCAATAGAAGTTGTCATGTGGTTATAAGCTCCTAAAATATCCGTAGAGTCTTTTTGCACGATATAAATTCTATTTTCATAGTTTGGAAGGTATGGAAATTTTATGGGTATATCTATCAGTTCATACGGAAGAATCTGATTTTCTGATTCATAGTTGCGACCGCATGAACAAAATAAAGTAGTGAGGACCATGAGATACCACCCAAAGAAAACATTATTCCTTCTGGAGGAATTTGTTTTACATAAAGCCTCTTTCAAAAAAAATCTATTCATAAGAAACTATTTTTAACTCCGTTTTTAGGTTACATCCAGACACAATATCATGCGGGTTTTATCTGAATTTATTTTTTTGTTACATCATAGAACATCTCCTGATAGCCGATGTCTCCGTTTTCGGAGATAGCTTCCACGATGACCTGCATATCTCCGGTATTATCGGCATTGTAAAAATCGGTGGAGGCTTTGCCTAAACTATCCGTTTTGAGCGTGGGATTCCAATAAACCAGAGCCCGCAAATCAGGAACCTTCCAGTCTTTGGGTTGAAGGTCTTGATATTTTGGGGTATAGAATTCACGGGGTGTTGAAAATACGGGAATTGCAGTTTTCATGATGCCTTCTGATCTTCCGGCGCCGAAAAGACCTTTTCCATCCTTAGTATATATTGCAACAATATCTACTTCAAATCCTTTCAATTCTTTGACATTAATTCTAGGCGATACTTCAACGAGGATATTTAAAGCATCTTTTACATTCTCAATCGCCTCAAAACTCATCACCTCACTGGGTGGGATGTTTGGAATCAGAGGATAATCATGAATTTGAACGGGAATACCGTCAATGACAACCAGCGTGATGATGTCCTGACCCTCTCTCACCACCGGATGTAAAATACCGTTCATTGATCGTTGAATCTTTATCTGCGGGAAGTTGTACATCAGGACACTGTATAATCCAAAGGACCATTTTTCTTCTTTAGCCAGGATGTCATCTCCGTCAATGACCAGCTTGGGGTTTCCATATCGTTCGGCAACTTTTTTTCTTTCGGGGGTCATTTTGTATCCCTTTACAATGACTTCCTCCAGCAGGATGGTGCCTTCAGAAAGTAGGAAAGATTCCTCGGCATTTTTTCGGGAGATGTTTTTTTCTACAATAAAACGAATGACACTGTCGGCTTTTTCAATGGATTTTACCTGGTTAAACAAAACTTCCGGAGCTTTTGTGGGATTCATGGTAATATTGTAATCTTTTTTTCTTCCCGATCTTCCGGTGCTTTGGATTAGGATATTAAGATTTTTGCCAAATTCATCGTCTATAGAAAAATCAAATCCACCCACACTGTCGGTGTTTTGCACATAAACCGCCGGCTTCTTTCCGAAGGTCATAAGGGTCAACCCTGCCTTTTTTCTCTTGTGACTGAATAACAATCCGCTTACGCGTCCTGACACAGAGAGATGGGTTTCAGGCTGGTAACGGATGCTATCGGGTGGTTTGGCATAATGATACCTGCGCCAACCCTGGGTGAGCATCAGGGCATCCAGATCCGGGTAGCTGTTTTGATCGGGATGGAAGTAAGACCCGGGATTTTCAATGGACCCTTTCAATTCTGAACTTAACAGGAAATAAGAAAGGATATTTTCGCGAGTATCCTGAATTTGCCCCAGCTGTTGTTTGTTCAATACCAATACGGAGAGATTGGCGGGGACGGGAAGACCTTTGTTGTTGGTGGCTTCAATGTTGAGTCTGGTCAGATCCCGTTGCAGGTATGACTCTTTATCGGAAGAGAGGGAGAGGTTTAATCGGCTTTCGGGCCTGACGTTAAAGAAAAGCCTTTCCGCGAGAGGTTGTTGCCGGGCATCGGTCAGGGTGATGGCAATGATTCCTTCGGGGAACTCACTGGCGGGAAGAGAAACGGTCAGAGCGCCTTCTTTTAAAAGAGCTTTGATGTGATAATAGATTTCTCCGCGGCAAGAGACCAATAGAGAGATACTGTC
>JAQVSH010000096.1 GCA_028700615.1 Bacteroidales bacterium | reverse complement strand
CCGTTATATCTCACCAGTATAGTTTTAGTGGCTGTTCTGGGTGGTTTGCTTTTTGGATATGATACAGCGGTAATCTCCGGGGCTGAAAAAGGATTAGAAGCCTTTTTTACCGGAGGAGGATTTGGTTACAATAAGTTCTGGCATGGAATTACAGCCTCCAGTGCATTGATAGGTTGTGTCATCGGTAGTTTGCTATCGGGTTATATGGCCACGAAATTTGGCCGTCGTAATTCATTGCGTCTGGCCGCGTTGCTGTTTTTCTGTTCAGCCTTAGGGGCTTTTAATCCGGAATTTTTGTTTTTTACGAAAGGAGTTCCGTCTATGAGCTTAATGCTAGCCTTTAATGCTTATCGTGTTTTGGGTGGTATTGGCGTTGGTTTGGCTTCGGCGGTTTGTCCGATGTATATTGCTGAAATTGCACCTTCTAATATCAGGGGTACGCTGGTTTCGTGTAACCAGTTTGCGATCATCTTTGGTATGCTGGTTGTTTATTTTGTGAATTACATGATTATGGGTGATCACGAAAATCCAGTGGTTGCCAATGGAGTTGTGACCGGTGGTGAATGGATGACCAGTACCGGATGGAGGTATATGTTTTTAAGCCTTGTGTTTCCTTCCGCACTTTTCGGAGTACTGCTTCTTTTTGTGCCTGAATCACCCCGTTATCTGGCTATGATCAATCAGAATGAAAGGTCCTTTACCATTTTGGAAAGAATTAACGGGACTGAGAAAGCAAAAGAAATTCTGAATGAGATTAAGGCTACGGTGCAGGAAAAAACGGAAAAACTGCTTACATATGGGGTTACCGTGATCGTGATCGGTATTTTACTTTCTGTTTTCCAACAGGCTATCGGGATTAACGCTGTTTTGTATTATGCACCCCGTATTTTTGAAAGTGTAGGGGTCAATGGCGGAGGTATGTTCCAGACCGTGTTGATGGGGATTGTAAACATTACTTTTACCCTGGTGGCTATTTTCACTGTTGAAAAAGTGGGCCGTAAACCATTGTTGATTGTGGGTTCTATCGGGATGGCAATAGGTGCATTGGCTGTAGCCGGCTGCGATTATTTTGGCATTAAAGGGATGGTTCCTGTTGTCAGTGTAATTGTTTACTCGGCTTTCTTCATGATGTCCTGGGGCCCGATTTGCTGGGTGTTGATTGCTGAGATTTTCCCGAATACAATTCGTGGGAAGGCAGTTGCTATCGCGGTTGCTTTTCAATGGGTATTCAACTATATTGTTTCCTCTACGTTCCCGGCTCTTTATGAATTCAGCCCGGTATTCTCCTATGGTTTATATGCATCTATGTGCGTTCTTGCTGCCCTCTTTGTATGGAAGATGGTTCCTGAAACCAAAGGGAAAACACTGGAAGAGATTACAAAGATCTGGAAGAAACAATAAGATCAGTTTGAGCATTGAACCGGGCTTGTTACTTACAGGCTCGGTTTTATGTTTTTATGAAGCAGGTGTATTCTAAAATCATATAAAAATGAATTTTTCCGATCTGGTTGCTAAAAACAGGAGTTACAGAAGGTTTGATGAAAATTATCCGGTTTCTCTGACCGACCTGAAGAATCTGGTGGATTTGGCGAGATTGACCCCTTCAGCCCGAAATATGCAGGTGCTTCGTTTTCTTCTCTCCAATGAAAAGATCCTGAATGAAAAAATATTTTCCTGTCTTGCCTGGGCAGGTTATCTGAAAGAATGGCCCGGCCCGGGGCCGGGAGAGCGCCCTTCTGCTTACATCGTGGTGACTCACGATACTTCTATTCCGGGCAATTATATGTGTGATGACGGGATCGTATTGCAGACCATGTTGCTGGGTGCGGTCAATATGGGCTTGGGTGGCTGTATTATCGGATCTGTGAAAAAGGAATCCCTTCGGGAGATACTTTCTCTTCCTGACCGGTATGAAATATTGTATGTGCTGGCCCTGGGCAAACCTGTGGAAACTGTAAAAATTGAAGCTGTAAAAGGGGAGGATATCCGGTATTGGCGCGATGAAAAAGGCATTCATCATGTTCCGAAAAGAGCGCTGGACGAGTTGATTTTACCTCTTTTTTAATATTGTGTGTTATGGCCGGGAGACCCTATGTTTTAGCGGAAACCAATTGGAAGCAGGTAAAAGCAGCAGTTTACCGGGTGGCTGTGATCCCCTGGGGAGCTACTGAAGCGCACAATTTTCATCTGCCTTATGGTACGGATTCGCTGGCGGGAGATTATGTTGCCGCAGGCGCTGCCGCTATTTCCGTAGAAATGGGCGGTTCTCCGGTGGTTTTACCTGGGATTCCCTATGGAATCAATACCGGACAAATGGATATTCCCTTGTGTATGAACCTGAATCCTTCTACGCAGCTGGTTATTTTACAGGATATGATAGAGAATGTCAGACGTGCCGGCATTTTTATTTTTGTGATTCTGAATGGTCATGGCGGGAATGATTTTAAACCTCTGATCCGCGAACTTTCCGGCAAGTATTCTGATATGCTGATTTGTTCGGTGGATTGGTGGCTGGCTTCAGATCCATCCCTGCATTTTGAAGATATAGGAGAGCATGCCGGGGAGTCTGAGACTTCTGTGATGTTAAAACTTTATCCGGATTGGGTGCTCCCTCTGGATCAGGCAGGGGAGGGAAAGGCCAGACCATTCCGTCTGAAGGCGTTCGGGGAAAAATGGGCATGGACTCAACGGGCCTGGACGCAGGTTACACAGGATACCGGAGTGGGAAATCCTTCAGCGGCCACTGCGGCTAAGGGGGCCGATTATCTGGATGCCTGCATTAAAAAAATCGGGGCCTTTCTGTATGAACTCGAAAAGACCCCGAAAGAATTGTTCTACCAATAGCCTTATCGGATAATCTTTTCGAGTTTATCAAGGCTTTCTCTGATGACACTGTCCGGCAGATTGTAATTGACCAGATTGCCTTCCATGTATTGTTCATAGGCATACAGGTCAATCATTCCCTGTCCGGAAAGATTGAAGAATAAGGTTTTTTCTTTGCCTTCTTCCTTACATTTCATGGCTTCCCTGATTGTTCCCGCAATGGCATGCGTAGATTCGGGGGCGGGAATGATGCCTTCTGTGGCGGCAAAAAGCATTCCGGCTTCAAAGGTTTCTATCTGTGGGATGCTCATGGCTTCTATCAGATTATCTTTCAATAATTGACTTACAACAGATCCTGCTCCGTGATATCTGAGGCCTCCGGCATGAATGCTGGCAGGCTGGAAATCATGTCCCAGGGTGTACATCGGCAGGAGTGGGGTCAGGCCCTGACTGTCTCCAAAATCGTACTGAAATTCTCCCCGGGTGAGTTTCGGGCAAGATGCGGGTTCACACGCAATGGCACGAACTTTTTTGCCCTCGGTCAGGTTCAGATGCACGAAAGGAAAGGCGCTTCCGGAAAAATTGGATCCTCCGCCGAAGCATCCGAATACCATATCGGGGAAATCGCCGGCCAGTTTAAATTGTTCAATGGCTTCAAGCCCGATGATGGTTTGATGCAGCAATACATGGTTAAGTACACTTCCCAGAGAGTATTTGGTTCCGGGTGTTTTAACGGCCATTTCAACCGCTTCTGAAATGGCAATGCCAAGATTTCCGGGAGCATCAGGATCTTTGGCAAGAATAGCGCGACCTGATTCTGTTAAAAGACTCGGAGATGCATTTACCTCGGCTCCCCAGGTATTCATCATAAGTTTTCGGTAGGGTTTCTGGTGGTAGCTGACCTTTACCATAAATACTTTCAGATCAATATTGAATAATTTGCAAGCCATGGCGAGAGCTGATCCCCATTGGCCTGCGCCTGTTTCTGTGGTCAGCCTCTGAACGCCGTCTTTTTTATTATAATAAGCCTGAGGGATGGCAGAGTTGGGTTTATGGGATCCGGCAGGACTGACGCCTTCGTTTTTATAATATATTTTGGCCGGGGTTCCCAGGGCTTTTTCTAATTCAAAGGCTCTGACCAGAGGAGTACATCTCCAGATTTTGTAAGCATCCTGAACTTCACCGGGGATTTCTATCCAGCGTTCCGTTGACATTTCCTGATCAATGATACTGGGACAGAAAATGGGAAGAAAGTCTTCTTTTCTGGCGGGTTGTTTGGTCCCCGGATGCAGGGGAGGAAGCGGTTTATTGGGCATATCGGCCACAATATTGTACCAATGGGTGGGCATTTGACTGTCCGGCAGCATGAATTTTTTTGTGTGACTCATTTGATTTGGGTTTATAGGGTTAGGAATTGAACATAAAAAAAGCCTGTTGTCAGGTAAACAACAGGCTTCCGCGATTTATTTTTATCTTTTAATCAATATCCTCACATAAGCTCATTGTTTACCAATAAGCCCTGCCATGACCATGCGCAAGAAATATTATGTGAGTGATTGAATGGCATTTTCTTTATTCTTTGAGAACAAATGTAGTTTTTTTTTCAAAAAAAACTATTTTTTAAAATAAAAAATTAAAAAACAGGAGTGATTTCATTTATTTCAGGACCAGATCTGTAAAAACCGGAAGATGGTCACTGTATCCTCCGAGGTACATAGGCCCCCTATAGGTTCTGAATGGCCTGGTAACCAGCGCTTTTTCGCTGTATTCCAGAAGAAATGCTCTGCTGAAGATCTGATACCCGGCGGCACTGATATGCGTCGGATTTGAGGTTTTTGTAAGGGGCTTTGAAACGATAATCTGATCGATAAGATCCCATTGCCCCTGATAACTGTAGGTCCCTGTGCCATCTTTATCCGGTGCGGAGAGATTTATCAGTAATTCATTGAAACTTTGAGCCAGAAGATGTTGCTGAATGGTCGGACTTTCCGGAGCATCATTCAAATCGCCTCCGATCAGTATTTTTGAGGCGGGATTGACCCTCAATAGTGAATCTGTTTTTGATCTGAGTCTTTCGGCTGCCCTGTTTCTGAGTTTTTCGGATGCGGCTCCGTTGAGTTTGGACGGCCAGTGGCAGACGAAGACGTGCAATGTGTCCTGATTGGATAGCAGACCTTTGGTATAAATCATTTCTCTTGTTTGTGCGATCATCCCGTTGGCATGGGTGATCGGGATAAACTCCCAATGTAAAAGGGTGAATTTTTCAGGGCGGTAGAGCAGGGCTACATCAATTCCTCTGGGATCGGGCGAGTCTCGGTGTACAATCTTATATTTTGCTTTATCCAGAGGCGTTTTACGGAGAAGATCTTCGAGAACCAGTCGGTTTTCAACTTCACATAAACCAACGATTTCAGGTGCTTCCCGACCGCCGGCAGCGACGATCACCTTGAAAATTTTATTGAGTTTATCGGTGTAACGGGTATAGGTCCATCGGTTGGTCCCTTCCGGAAGAAAATCCTCGTCCTTTGTGAGGCTGTCCTGCCGGGTGTCAAAGAGGTTTTCTACATTGTAAAACAGGATCCTGAAATCTCCGCGTGCGGCGGTGGTTTCTCCTGTCAGATTTTCCTTTGAAGGCCGGTATATGGAACATTGCTGCGTGATGTAGATCAATGCCCCCGAAAAAACCAGTAACATCCAGAGTTCTATGCGGGATTTTCTCCGTTTCCGGGGTTTTCTCTTTAAGTTTTTTTGCATGTGGTAAATATAGGTAAAACGATAAAATATTTTACTTTTATAAGAAGTTGCAGAGTTTACCGTTCTTTCGTACTTTTGGCTCATTAATCTATATGTCAGAATCATGTTAAGAATTGCTGTCCAGGCCAAAGGCCGTCTGTACGAAGAAACCAAGGAGTTGCTCTGTGAAACAGGGATTAGACTCGCTTCCGAAAAACGCACACTTTTGGTTCCGGCCAAAGGGGATCTTCCGATTGAAGTGCTTTTTTTGCGTGACGATGATATTCCGCAGTCAGTCAGTAGCGGAGTTGCCGATGTGGGCATTGTGGGTGAGAATGAATGCATGGAGAAAAATTTCCCGGTAAATATTGTTAAAAGACTGGGATTCAGCAAATGCCGGCTTTCTTTAGCCATTCCGAAAGATGAAGAATATAAAGGACTGGAATGGTTTCAGGGTAAGAAAATAGCAACTTCTTATCCCGAGATTTTATCCCGTTTTTTATCTTCCAAAGGGATTGTTTCTGACATGCATGTGATCTCGGGTTCTGTGGAAATTGCTCCGGGTATTGGTCTGGCTGATGCTATTTTTGATATTGTCAGTTCAGGAAGCACTCTGGTAAGCAATCATCTCAAAGAGGTCGAGGTGGTCATGCAGTCCGAGGCCCTGATGATCGGTCATACGGCGTTAAATGAAGAAAAAACAAAGATTCTTCAGGAACTTTTGTTTCGTTTTGATGCAGTTCAGGCGGCTGAAGGGAAAAAATATATTCTGATGAATGCTCCTAACCATCATTTGACGCAAATTCTGGAGGTTTTACCGGGGATGAAGAGTCCGACGGTTATGCCTTTGGCTCAGAGTGGCTGGAGTTCAGTTCATACTGTACTGGATGAAAAGAGGTTTTGGGAAATTATCGGGAAACTAAAAGCTCTGGGAGCGGAAGGTATTCTGGTTCTTCCTATTGAAAAAATGGTTTTATAGAAGGTTTTATGTGGCAGGTAGTACGATATCCCTCAAAACAAGCATGGGCTGGTCTGTTAAAAAGGCCGGCGGAAAATGCTTCGACCTTATATGATAAGGTTTCGGAGGTAATGGATGCTGTTCGCCGGGAAGGAGATATTGCACTGCATCGTTATGCCAAACAGTTTGATAAAGCGGATCCGGAATCTTTTATGGTCTCTGAATCCGAGTGGAAATCTTCGGAAAATGGGATCCCGGACTCTTTAAAAGAGGCCATTGAAGTGGCTGTAAAAAATATTACCGCTTTCCATGAGGCTCAGCGTTTACCGGTTCAGGAAACCGAGACGCTTCCCGGGGTGAAATGCTGGAGAAAGTCTTTGCCGATAGAAAAGGTGGGGTTATAT
>JAQVSH010000095.1 GCA_028700615.1 Bacteroidales bacterium | reverse complement strand
TGGAGCCTTAGTTAAAGGGAGGAAAGATTGGATTATTCGGCGGAGCCGGGGTAGTGAAGACGGTGTTAATCATGGAAATGATGAATAATACTGCAAAAAAATATTCCGGATTATCTGTATTTTCGGGGGTTGGAGAACGTACCCGTGAAGGCAATGACCTGCTCAGGGAGATGATCGAATCGGGGGTTATCAATTATGGCCCCGAGTTTAAACAATCCATGGAAGAGGGTGGATGGGACCTTTCCAAAGCGGATCCCGAAGCCATTAAAAACTCTCAGGCTACATTGGTTTTCGGACAGATGAATGAACCGCCCGGAGCACGTGCCCGTATTGCCTTGTCAGGCTTAACTGTTGCTGAAGCATTCAGGGACGGGGATGAAGAGTCAGGAGGTCGCGATATTCTTTATTTTGTAGATAATATTTTCCGTTTTACGCAGGCAGGTTCGGAAGTTTCCGCTCTGTTGGGCAGAATGCCTTCTGCAGTGGGTTATCAGCCGACTCTGGCTTCAGAAATGGGACAGATGCAGGAAAGGATTACTTCGACCCAAAGAGGCTCCATTACCTCGGTACAGGCTATTTATGTGCCTGCTGATGACCTGACCGACCCGGCTCCTGCTACTACTTTCGCTCACCTGGATGCTACGACTGTGCTCAGTAGAAAAATTACAGAGTTGGGTATTTATCCGGCGGTTGATCCTCTGGACTCGACTTCCCGTATTTTAACTCCTGAAATTGTGGGAGAGGAACACTATCGTGTTGCACAGGAGGTGAAGATGATTTTACAGCGCTATAAAGAACTTCAGGATATTATTGCCATTCTCGGAATGGATGAACTTTCCGGGGAAGACAGAATTGTGGTGCATCGTGCCAGAAGAATTCAGCGTTTTCTTTCCCAGCCTTTCTTTGTGGCTGAGAAATTTACGGGAGTCCCGGGTTGTTTTGTGGCTCTTGAAGACACATTGGCCGGATTCAGTAAGATTCTTTCCGGGGAGATGGATTCTTATCCGGAAGCCGCTTTCCTGAATGTGGGTACGATTGCGGAAGTGGTTGAAAAGGGCAAATCTATGGTAATGGAATCAGCTTCCTAAATTTGAGTCTTATGAATATTGAAATATTGTCTGTGTCAGGAACGATATTTTCCGGTCAGGTTTCTTCTGTCAGTGTTCCGGGGATCTCGGGGGCGTTTACTATTTTGAAGCAACACGCCCCGATCCTTTCTCTTTTATCTCCCGGAGATGTATATGTGGAAACGAAAGACAATAAAAAATTATCTTTTGAGGTGAAAGGGGGAGTGGTAGAAGTAAAAAAGAACAAGATTATTGTACTTTCTGAATAATGGTTAAGTCAATCATTAAAGTACTTGTTTTGCGTTTTAGTTCTATTGGAGATATTGTATTGACTTCCCCTGTTCCCCGTTTGATTAAGCAACAACTTCCCGGTGCTGAAG
The DNA here is from genome assembly GCA_028700615.1 of Bacteroidales bacterium. GTDB lineage: Bacteria > Bacteroidota > Bacteroidia > Bacteroidales > UBA4181 > JAQVSH01. The sequence continues at coordinate 5,532 of JAQVSH010000095.1, read as the reverse complement.
TTCATTATGCCACCAAGAGATCCTTTTATATACTGCTTCAGCACAATCCTTATATTGACAGATTTCATCTGTTGGAGGATTCTTTTGAAGATCTTGTGAAGGAGCTCAAAGAAGAACAGTTTGATTATATCATCGATTTGCATGATAATGTCCGTAGTTCCCTGATCAAACTCAAATTGGGAGTCCCTTCGTTTACCTATGATAAACAACGTTGGAAGAGATGGCTTCTGGTTCATTGTAAGATCAATAGAATGGGAAGGCATATTGTGGACCGGTATGTGGATACCCTTTCAAAATTGGGCATTAAAAATGACGGATCGGGAGTGGATTATTTTATTGTTCCTTCCGAAGAAGTCTCCCTTGATAGCCTTCCGGAATCTTTCAGATCGGGATTTATCGTTTTGGTTGTGGGAACGGCTCAGTTTACCAAGCAATTGCCTCTGGAAAAACAAATTGAGATTTGTCGTGGAATTCATTTCCCGGTTCTTTTATTGGGAGGATCCAAAGAAATAGAGCTGGGACAGAAGATTGCCGGTGCCGGCCCGCATGTTTTGAATGCCTGTGGTCAGTATTCCCTGAATCAATGTGCCTCACTGATCAGACAATCCGAACTGGTCATATCCAACGACACCGGATTGATGCATATTGCCGCTGCATTTGGAAAACCGATTCTGGCCACTTATGGGAACTCGGTTTCTGCGTTTGGTTTTGATCCTTATCTGCCTCATCCCGAAACCCGTATTTTTGAGGTGCCTCTGTCGTGCAGACCTTGTACTAAGTTTGGAGGGAATTCCTGTCCCAAAGGTCATTTCCATTGTATGCAAAAAATAAACAGCGCCGATATTATCAGCGCTGCAGAGCGTATTCTGGGAATAAACGAAAAACCTTAATTAATTCCTGAGAGTTTGAGCCGTTGTCCGATTCTGAGAATGGTTTTGGTCGAAATTTTGTTTAGCTTGCACAACGTACTGATGCTTACTCCGTTACGCAAAGCTATCCTTCCCAGGGTGTCTCCTTTTTTGATCACATAATACCGGGTCTGCGCCATTTCCTTAATATGAGGATAATTATTCAGGGTGAGCAGAATTTCTTGTTCCGGTATTTTGATCTCTCCCTTATCAAAATCTATGATTTCACGGGGGTTGAAAGCTTGTCCGAGGTATCTGGTTTCAAAATGCAGGTGGGATCCGGTAGATCTTCCCGTACTGCCGCCAAGACCCAGTACTTCTCCACTCCGGATCGGCTGGTTGATTTTTACAAGGGTTTTGGAAAGATGGGCGTAAATGGTTTCCAATCCGTTAAAGTGACGTACCACGACATAGTGGCCATAGCCTCTCCGGTTGTATTTAACCATTCGTACCATGCCGTCAAAAGCACACTTTACAGAATCTCCCGTGTATAGTTTAATGTCGATTCCGTAATGAAAACGATACCGGCGATAGCCAAATTCTGAGGTGATCCGGTTAAGATAGGGCTGAGCATATTGATGCAGATCTATTTTTGCGGTGTCTTTCCAGTTCAGGATTTTGAAGTTGTAAGGATTTACGGCATTGTGATTCCAACTTGGATAAATGGAAGCTGCGGGAACTTTTGTGGTATCTACAGGGCCGTTGCCGTATAAAGAGATAAGGCCTTCAATGTCTAAAACATCTTCGCTTTCACTTTCCGCTTCTTCGAGACTAACTTCTTCTTCGGTGTCTTCAGCTACCTGAATAGAAATCAGATCCAGATTTTTAAACTGGATGACTGTATCTGCAGTGGGGGTACTCCCCATCGCAAATATCATAGAAAACGCAGACAGAGCTATGCAAGTGGCTGAGAGTCTGTGCAATAACATTAGATTCTATTTTTTTATTACAAAAATATAATAAAATACATAGAATACAGACAATCTTGTTTCTAATTTTTCTTAAAAAAACAAAAATCAGGGTTTGTGATTATTATCCAATCCGAATTTTTCATCGCAGCTTCCCAGCCCCAAGGGTTCAACATGCACCACGATGTCATATATATTATCAATATTTTTCCGGATGCTTTTTTCTACTTCTTCCGCTTTTTCGTGGGCTTCCTGCAGGCTCATATGACCATCCACCTCTATATCCAGGACAATTTCATACAAGGATCCTATTTGTCTGGATTTTACCCTGTGAGGATTGAAGACTCCGGGAATTTTCTCAATGGATTCAAAAATCCGGTTGTAAATGGAAGGGTCTTTAATGCCGTCCATTAACGCGATATTGCTGTCCATGAAGATATCCCAGGCTGATTTCACGATATAGCCTCCGACTGCCAGTCCGGCCAGGGTATCGATCATAGGAAGCTTCAGAACAAAAGTAAAGATCAGACCGACAAGCACACTGATTGAGATCAGTACGTCATTCTTCATGTTTTGCGCATTGGCAATCAACATGGGGCTTGAAGTTTTCTTCCCGATCCTTAATTGTACTATAGATAAGGTGTATTTACCGCAGATAGAAATGATCGTTACCCAGACTGCCAGCATGGAAGGTAATTCTCTTTCAGCGCCTGTCAGAAGATTTTTTCCGGTAATAAAAATCATTTGCATTCCGGCAAAAAAGATCACAAAAGAAAGCACCTTGGTGGCAATCATATCGGCTTTCTCATACCCCCAGGCATAGCGGGCATCGGGTGGTTTGGAGACAATGCCTGCAATCAGAAGGGTCAGAACAGAGATAATGATGTCGGATGCAGAATCAATGCCGTCTCCAATTACGGCAAGACTTCCGGAAAAGATGCCGATGGTTATTTTTGCAGCAGACAGGAATCCGTTTCCCAGTATTCCGATCCAGGAAGCCAGCACTATGGACTGTTGCTTAGTCCTTGTCATGAATTAAAATGATTTTTCATCTTTTCAAAAAAGCCCATTTCTTTCTTTCCGGGAGCGGGAGTAAAGTTAGCAGATTCGGAAAGTTTTTCAAGGGTTTTTTGTTCTTCTTTTGAAAGAGATTGAGGAGTCCATATATTAATGTTTACAAGCAGGTCTCCACGGTTGTATCCGTTGACTTCGGGAAGGCCTTTCCCTCTAAGTCGCAACGTTTTTCCGGCTTGTGTCCCCGGATCGATTTTGATCTTTACTCTGCCATCTACCGTGGGAACTTCAATCGTGGATCCGAGGGCGGCCTGCGGAAAGCTTAACCAAAGATTGTATATCAGGTCAATATCATCGCGGATCAGTTCGGGATGGGGTATTTCTTCGATTAAAACCAGAAGGTCCCCGTTGATTCCGCCCCGACGGGCAGCATTCCCCTTTCCTGAAACCGAGACCTGCATTCCTTCTCCGACTCCGGCAGGAATTTTGATGGAAATGACTTCCTGTTCCTGCACAATGCCTTCTCCGTGACACTGAGTACATTTTGAGGTAATGATGCGTCCCTCTCCTCCGCAGTGGTTGCACACACTGCTGGTTTGCATTTGTCCCAGAATGGTGTTGGTTACCCGGGTAACGTGTCCGGTTCCCCGGCAGTTCGGACAAGTGGAAAAACTGTCTTTTCCTTCGGCTCCTGAACCTCCGCAACGGCTGCAGGATACATATTTATTTACTTTGATTTTTTTCTCTACACCCCGGGAGATTTCTTCAAGGGTTAATTTGACCTTGACTCTCAGATTGGATCCTTTATTAATTCTGGGTCCGGAACTCCTTCCGCCCCCAAAGCCTCCAAAGCCTCCAAAACCTCCGAAAATGTCGCCAAATTGGGAGAAAATATCATCCATTGTCATGCCTCCGGAGTTAAAACCTCCTCCCTGGGAACCCTCCATACCGGCATGACCGAACTGGTCATAACGGGCTTTTTTCTGATCGTTACTCAGGACCTCGTATGCTTCAGCGGCTTCTTTAAATTTTTCTTCGGCCTCTTTATTGTCCGGATTTTTATCGGGATGATACTGAATGGCTTTCTTCCGGTATGCTTTTTTAATTTCATCCTTGCTGGCGGTTTTGGGTACGCCCAATACTTCGTAATAATCTCTTTTTGAAGACATTTTCTGTTTTATTATACTATTCCCCTATCACTACTTTGGCAAACCGGATGACTTTTTCATGAAGGGTATATCCTTTTTGAATTACATCTGCTACTTTTCCTTTAAGAGACTTATCCGGAGCAGGAATCGTGGTAACCGCCTCGTGTAAATCAGTATTGAAAGATTCGCCCATAGCCGGAATTTCCTTCACGCCTTTGCGGGAGAGAAATTCGGACATTTTTTTGTGTATTAAATCAATTCCTTCCAGGATTGCATTGACATCAGCAGATTCATGCATTGCCTTCTGAGCCCTGTCAAAGTCATCCATCAAAGGAAGAAATCCTGCCAGAATTTCCTCTCCGGCAGTTTTACTGAGTTCCATTTTTTCCCTGAGAGTTCTTTTTCTGTAATTATCAAATTCTGCAGAAAGCCTGAGATATCTGTCCTGACTTTCCGCCAGTATTTTCATGAAATCCTCCTCTGTCAGGCCTGATTTTTTTTCATTCTCGTCCTGTGGCTGTTCGGAAGTTTCTCCGGAGGGTGTTGTACATTCCTCTTTCTTTTCATTAACAGATTCTTTCTCAACGGAATCAGGGGTCTCTTTCTTCTTTCGCATTTTACTCAACTTAATCAATTTCAAATATTCACATCATTCTCAGCAAAATGCCTGCCAATTACACTCTTTAAGACAATTTGACAGATGTAATTTTGCGATTGGATCAAAAAATTGGAGGAAATTATTTTTGCAGGAGAAATGTTGTTTTGATTTTTCCAAGAGTGTATCTTAGCTGTTTCAACCGGAACAGCCGGGAGCTTTTTATTGTTTTTATGGATTGCTTAATAAGAAACTGATGAAAAAATCAACTGTTGTGATGGCATTCCTTGGCGGAGCTCTTTTAGGAGCGATTGCCGGAATTCTTTTGGCTCCGGACAAGGGATCTGAAAATCGTAAAAAGTTACTGGAGGCGCTTGAAAAAGCCGGAGCTCCCATGAGTAAAGAGGAGCTCTCTGATCTCGTTTCCCGGTTACTTGATCCTGATGGCAAAGAGAAATCCGCTGATAATGCGGCGGAAGCTACTGAAACCTCCGTTACCTCTGTTTCTGATGCCTCCTGAGATGACAGACCCGAATCAATCCATGCCCGAGAATAAGAGCCCGCTGGCAGAAGATCTGAAGGAATACGTCAGACTTCAGCTAAGTCTTTTAAAATTGACTTTGGTCGAGAAACTATCCCGGATTACGGCTTTTATGCTGTTGCTTGTGCTGATTGTGTTGCTGCTTTCACTGTCCTTTTTTTATCTGTCTTTTGCTGCGCTGGAATGGATGGCTGTTTTGCTGGGCAGCAGGGAATTGGCTTTGTTGCTGTTTGGACTGTTTTTCCTTTTTCTGGCGCTGATTTTATATTTAAATCGTGGAAAATGGTTCGTATATGGTTTTGTGAAAGTTTTTAGCCGGATCATTTTTGATGACAAAAATGAAGAAGAGTAATATTTCAGAGGAAAATTATTTCCAGCTTTCTAATCTGGATGAAATCCGGAGGGAGAAAAAACGGCT
>JAQVSH010000094.1 GCA_028700615.1 Bacteroidales bacterium | reverse complement strand
ATTCTGATGATCCAAAAGAGAAAATAGATTAAAATAAATATCAACCCTATGGTGAAAGGCAAAACAAAAGGGTCAAAACTAATGCGTTCTCTCACGGTAAAATATTTTAATCATTATGGTTTGAGAGTACCCTGAGCATTTCAAGGATTACATTTCTGGTGTTAACACCCCGAGGGCAGACCAACATGCATTTCCCGCACAGCATGCATTTCTCCAGTTCTTTTTTAATATACGCGGTTTCTCCCCTGGAAAGCAGTAATTGCATTTTGCGCAGATTCAGCTGGGTAAACCTTCCGGCTGTACAGGTTCCTGTACAGGATCCACAGCCGATGCAGGCTTTAAAAGACGGTTCGGACAGTCTGACCTTTTCTGCAAGAAGGGTAGAATTGGCATCCAGATCAATCCGGTGGCTTTTATTGATAGTATATCCGAAATCTGTCATACTGATGCCTGTTGCCGGTTAAGAAATACATGAATGTCTGATACCGCGGCACGGGCTTCCGCAATGGTTTCGGGAATATTTTTAGGGCCTGTACAGGTGCCTGCCAGGAAGATCCCTTCCCTGGAAGATTGGGTCATGTTAAGATAATCATCGGCAGCATCCAGAAATCCGTCTTTTCCCATTTGAATTTTAAAGACTTCTGCAATTTTCCGGTTGCCTTCCCCTTCCATTCCGACCATCAGGACCACCAGGTCGACTGTCATTTTTAAAGGTTTTCCGGCTAAGGTGTCTTCACATTTCACTACAATCCTGCCTGAATTATCTTCAGACGTTTCAGAGAGGCGTCCCCGGATAAAATTAATTCCAAATTTTGTCTGGGCCTCATGGTACATGGTTTCATAGTGGCGGTCAAACATGCGGAGATCCATATAGAGGCAGAATACTTCCGATTCAGGCAGGGCCTCTTTGACTTCGCAGGCCTGTTTGACGGCTGTCGCACAGCAGACCTTGGAGCAATGACGATTATTTACTTTTTCATCCCTGGATCCCACACAATGGATAAAAGCGATCTTTTCCGGGATCTTTCCGGAGGGGGTTACGATCCCTTTCCCGGAAGAAAACATTTTTTCCAGATCTGCCGAGGTGATGACATTATCGTATATTTTGTATCCGTATTCTTCTTTTTTTTCTGCGGGAAACAGCCTGAATCCTGTGGTAATCAATACGGCATTGGCCGTGACAACCTTCCCGTCGGATAATTCCATGCGGCAGATGTTTCCGCTCTTTTCGAAGTTAATGACGGTTTTGCCTTTGATAATCGTAGCATTCTCCGTTTCATGTTCCAATGTTCTGACCACTTCTCCGGCAGGACGCTGGTGGGGGAACAGACGATCCCAGTTTGCAACATTTCCTCCGGGAACATTGTTTTTTTCAATGATCACCACTTCGTATCCCAGCCGGTTGAGTTGTCCGGCCGCTTCCATTCCGGCGATCCCGCCTCCGATGATGGCAACTTTTTGCATAGTAACGTTTTGAATACGATCAATAAACTTTTAAACAACCCGGTTTCACCGGTTTTCCCAGATCTTCCCGGTGCAATCCCTGATATTTCTTTGCCGGATCGTAAGGCAATCCTATTTTATCCAGCAAAGGTTCAGCACTGACCTGATGTACCTGAAGGCCCATATCCCAGGGATCATATCCTAGCATCATGGAAGCTACTTCTTCGTATGTAAATACCGGGATTCCAAACCCGTTTTCCCCATAGGTTTTGCCTTCCATTTCGGCAATCGCATACTGCCAACGATCGAGGAAATAGGGACAACCCGGACAATTGGTGATGATCATATCCGGATGATAGGGTTCCATAGAGTCAAATTTCTTCTTGGTATTGGCGATGGAGTAACCCCTGTTGGCTTTCACCAGATATTGTCTGAAACCGAACCCGCAGCAATGTCTTCTTTCGGGGTAGTCAATGATTTCTCCTCCCCAGGATTCAACCATTCCCGTGAGGACATAGGGATATTCAGCTCCGCCTACGCCTTTACTTGGAAACATCTTGGAATAGTGGCACCCGATGTGCTCCACCACCTTCAGCGGTTTTCCCGTGTGGCGGTTCACCAGTTTATATTTTGCTTTGGCGGCAATTTCGTCCCGCACTTTGTAGATAATGTCGCTGGCATGGGCCAGGTGCTTCGGGGTTTTAAACTCCCTGCGGGTGGCTTTCCATAAGTTTTCACGGATTTTTGCTTCTACCTCAGGAAATTCCTCCCAGGTGTGCATGATTTCGGAATACAGACCAAAGGAGGTAATGCAGGAAGCGGCAAAATTTTCATAGCCGGCTTCAGTCATCAGGGCAAATTGTCTTGCCACCACCGTCATGGTGGTTTCCAGCGGAACTACATCCGAATGATAGCCTATTCCGCTGCAGGTGGTATGATATTCGTTTTCATAAATGTCTTTCCCAAGTTCATCCTTCATGATTTTCAGAAACATCACCTCGGACGCAGGAAAGAAGTTTTGCCGGATGCAGCTTCTGACATAAAAATAATGATCGTTTGGAATTTCCTTCTGATACTCCTGCCAGATTCTTCTTTTTCCTTCGTTTTTCATACTTTGCTCTTCTTATTCCTCACGCTGATGACGCTGGTTGTTAAAAGTATAGGCTTTTATGAAGTATTCTTCGTCAGAAAGTCCCATTTCTCCGGCTTTTTCTTTGGAAAATTTTTCAATTTTTTCGTACCGTTCCGTCGCTCCTGTTTCTTCGAAAATACGGTGTAATTCATCGAGCGATTCCTGAGGGATTTTCCTTAATACGCCGGGACCCGGTTTATCCAGGTTGCTTCCCAGTCTTTCGTGCACTTTATCCAGGTTGTCGGTTTCCCATTTCCAGACGGGACCCGCTTCGGGATGATTCTCAAAAGAAAGTTCCCTTGGATACACACAATATCCGTATTTTAAAATCCATTCACCGATGCAGCGTTTTAAGACGAGTTGCTGACGCCCTTTTTCAGATTCCGTAAAATATCCCAGTTCTTGTGAAAGTGACCGTAAGGCAATGATAATCAGCCCAGGAGCGTTATTTCTGGGGCAACGGGTTACGCAGGACATGCATTCTCCGCAATACCAGATGGTTTCTGATTTCAGTAATGCTTCAATGGCTTCTTCATCTTGTCTTTGAATGGTATCTACGATTTGTCTTGGATCGTAGCGGTAAAATTCAGCAGCAGGGCAAATGGCGGTACAGGTTCCACAATTAATGCAGGCGTTCATACCTTCCTGAAAACGAATGTCTTGGCTGAGTTTCTCGTACAATTTCCCCATACTTTCCACATTACGATAATAAACGGCAAGTTACGTTTTTTGGCGCTTTCATCCAAATACCTGCCGGATACGACTTTTTGAATTTCCGGCCAAATCATGTACTTTCGGATTTTTAGTGTGAATTAATATGGATTTATCCGATTTTTATAACCAACAAAGTCCCCGGGGACAACTCTTTTTTGTCGCTTTTCTGATGGTTGGTTTTTCCACGGTGGGTCTCCTGCTGGCTTATATTCTGGCCATCCCTTTGTTTGGATTGTCTTTTAGGGAATTATTAGAGATATTATCCGAAACTCCGGCTCCGGATACGCTTTCGGTTTTTCGGTATATGCAGGGATTTCAGGGGATCAGCTATTTTATTCTGCCTTCGGTTTTTATTTTTCTGATATGCCGTCAGCCGCTTGTTCTCCGGGAAAAACAATCTTCACGGATGCTGAATTCTTTGATCGTAGCCCTTCTGTTGGTTCTTTGTGCCAATCCCTGTATCAATGCGCTGGCAGCATGGAACGGACAACTTCATTTTTCCGGTCTTTTTGAGGGTCTGGGAGTCTGGATGTTGGAGAAAGAAGAGAAGGCGGGCCTTTTAACCCGGTTACTTCTTGACTCAGCTTCTTTTGAGATATTTTTTGTCAATCTTATCGTCATGGCACTGATTCCGGCCGTGGGCGAAGAATTCCTTTTTCGGGGAATTATACAGCCTGTTTTTATACGATGGACCGGAAAAGCCCAATGGGGTATTTGGTTAACTGCCGTTGTATTTAGTGCAATACACTTTCAGTTTTTAGGTTTTGTGCCCCGTCTTTTATTGGGCGTTTTTTTTGGATATCTTTTCTTTTGGACTAAAAATCTGTGGGTTCCTGTGGCAGCTCATTTTCTCAATAATGCGATGGTCGTATCGGGACAATATTTTTTAAGCCGGGGGCTGGTCAGTGAACGGATACTTACTATGGGAGCAAAGAGTGAGGATTGGGGTTTCCTGATGGCAAGCGCCGTATTCATAATCCTCGGACTGAGCTGGTTTATAAGAGGTCAGCAGCGTCGGATGCTGTAAAACCGGAATCTTCCTGAAGGTTTGTGCTCGTTGAGGCGGCGACCGCCAGTTGATCACAGCGTTCATTTTCAGGATTTCCGGCATGTCCGGCTACCCAGATGAACTTTACCGTATGACGCCGGTATGCTTTCAGAAACCGGATCCAGAGATCCGGGTTTTTTCGTTTTAGAAATTTTTTACTTTCCCATCCGAAAACCCACTTTTTTTCAACCGCGTCGACTACATAACGGGAGTCGGAATAAATAGTTACCTGACTGTTTTCCTGCAGAAGCGATTCCAGAGCTACAATGACTGCAAGCAATTCCATGCGGTTGTTGGTGGTCATGCGGAATCCCTGGGAGAGTTCTTTCCGGTAGTTTCCGGCCATCATCACCACTCCGTAACCTCCCGGTCCGGGATTGCCTTTGGCGGCGCCATCCGTATAAATTGTAATGGGTAAACTCATGTTAGTCAGTGTTTTTAATGTAATTTCATTTCTTTTACAAGGTGTCCGGCATCTCCCAATTTTTCTATCAGGAAAAGTACATAACGAATATCAACACAGATCGTTCTTTGCATATTGGCATCATAAAAAAGATCTCCTCCCATTCCGTCCTGATTTCCATCGAAGGCCAGACCGATGATTTCTCCTTTTCCATTAAGTACCGGACTGCCCGAATTTCCTCCCGTGATGTCATTGGTAGTAAGGAAACAAACCCGCAGTGCTCCCTGCTGATCTTTCCAGCGTCCAAAATCTTTTGTGAAGTAAAGGTTTTTAAGTTTTTCGGGGACCCGGAATTCCGGAACTCCCGGTTTGTCCTTCTCCATGACGCCTTTCAGGGTGGTATAATATTTGTATTCCATCCCGTCTCCGGGGCTGTATCCTTGGACATTTCCCCAAGAGAGCCTCAGGGTAAAATTTGCATCGGGATAGGCTCCCAGATTCTCGTCCATGATTCTCAGCGCTTCGATGTATTTTCTCATGGTTTCATCATATCGCCTCTGGGATTGAATGGTTTCGGCATATATGGGCATATAAACCCCCAGTATAGACATCATTCCGTCAAAAGCCGGATCTTTTTTCAGCGTTTTTAACTCAGGATGCAGGTAAGAGCTTGCCAGACGGGCTGAATCGGTGAATATGGACTGAGCATACAGATCGTCCAGATATCGTCCGGTATCTCCATGATATTTTTTTCTGATTTGCCTGAAAAACCACGGGTGATAATCTTCCGGTACTTTATCTCTAAATAAAGGCAACAGAACTTTCATGACGGATTTATCCACTTCCGGATTATAATCTTTAAAAAATTCTCCGGCTCTGATTTTTAGTACTTCAACGGTAGATTTGATTTTTTCTGCAGATATTTCTTTGTCGTTCATCTGCCGGTATACACTATAATGCGCCTGCGCAAAATCGAAAAGTTCCCAGGATTCGGGGAATACTTCATTGATATAAGTTGTGGCTTTCCGGACGGGTTCCCTTTCTTCGATGAGTTCCCGCAGCCGGGGGAGAATTCCGGCATATTTTTGGGAGAGAGAGTCATTGCTATTTGCCCATTGGGTGAAACGGGTTTCCAGGGCTAATTTTTTTTCCGGAATTTTCTGCCTGATCAGGGCTTTGTTTTGTTCTGCCGAATATTTGAGGTAATTGGATGCACTGTAGTATTTGCCGGTGTAGTCCAGTTCAATGGCAGGATCTTTATCCATAAAGGCCTTCATAGTCTCCAGCTTTTTCTCACGGACTTCAACCCTGACGGCGTTGTCTATCTCTATCGTTTCCCGTGTTTCAAAAGAGGTGATGTATCGCCGGGTGCTTCCGGGATATCCCGGTATCATGGAGAAATCTCCTTCCTGATACCCTGCCGTGGATATAGGCAGAACATATTTGGGTTTCAGAGGAATATTGTCTTCGTTGTATGCGGCCGGTTTTCCTTCCCGGTCGGTGTAAATTCTAAACATGGAGAAATCGCCTGTGTGTCTCGGCCATGACCAGTTGTCGGCTTCTCCTCCGAATTTTCCCACAGAGGCAGGAGGGGTGGCAACCAGCCGGATATCTTTATATACTTCATAAATCATCAGTAGATATTGTGCGCCGCCAAAAAATGGGGCTACTTCGGCTTCATAATGAGTTCCGCGGATGGCCCTGGTGGATATTTCGTAGTAGAGAGCCTCTATGGTTGCATCGAGGACCACAGGATCGGTAATGGTATCGGTTTCGTTTCGAATCTGCCGGGTTACATCTCTGATTTCTACAAGAAAGGCTGCCGTTACACCGGGCGCCGGCCTTTCATTTTCCTGGTTTTCAGACCAAAATCCGTCTTCCAGAAGATTTTCCGATTCGGTACTCAGGGCCCTGATGGCATCGTATCCGCAATGATGATTGGTCAGAATGAGTCCGTCCTCTGAAATGATGCTTCCGGTGCAACCCTGATCAAATATGGCAATGGCATCCTTGATTCCGGGATGATTGATGGTGTAAAGGTCTTCCCGGGTAAGCGTCAGTCCTGCTTTGTGCATGGCATCCATTTGTTTCTGGTTTAACCAGGGAAGAAGCCACATGCCTTCATCGGCGATCATCGGTAAGGAAATGATGCTGATCAGAAAAGTCAGCAGGGCTTGTTTCGTCATGAGATTTCGTTAAAAAGTGAATACTGTGCATCGTTTTTGCAATGAAAAGAACGACGGTGCCAGGGAGTTATTCCCCATGTCAAAATGCTTTTTCTATGGGCAGTAGTGGGATATCCTTTATT
>JAQVSH010000093.1 GCA_028700615.1 Bacteroidales bacterium | reverse complement strand
ACATATGCAATCAGTTTAATCTGATGCAAAGCTAAAAATTCAAGTCCGTTCGCTCGGAAAGCGCCTATAACTAACTAAATATCAAATATTTCAAAGAACTCTTTTAGATTTTAATGGGACAGTAATGTTGTTCACTGGTAAGTTTAGCCGATTCTGAGGCATCGTTCGGATCGGGATCGACATTGTTGGGTGCACGCAAGGCTGCCCATGGGTCTTTAGGGCCAACCCCGTCGTTCACATTAAAAATAGCCCGTGCAGCCATGTAATGATTCACAATGCCATCGGCAAGTCCGTCCAGTGCATCACATTGACGAAGAAATTCAGCCCGGATTGCATTTGTTTTGGCCGGAGTTACCCAATTTTTCAAAGGTATTTCCTGGATTCGGATCCACTCAGGTGCTGCCATTAAACTTGAAAAATTTACAATCGGGACATTGGCAATAATCCCATTGTAGTCTTTGGGATAACGTTGCGCTACAGTAAGCGCTTCGCGTCCGCCATGCGATCCTCCCACATAGTAATTATAGACAGGACGTTTACCATAAACTCTTTCCATGATAATCATGGCCGCATCATGGGTTTTCTTCATTTGCATGTATCCCATGTTTTGAATGGCTTCGTCGTTTAAAGCCCATTCATCTCCCGAAGTCGGACCTGAAGCCAGAGGTTTCTGCGCCGCGCCAAAACCCATTCCACCAGCCTGATGGCCGGAGTCACTTCCATAAAGAGCAAAACCTTTGTTTAAAAGCGGGTTTCTGCCCTCACGCACTGTAATCGTTCCGTTCATTCCACCACCACCAGCCTGCATGGCACGATGCGACCAACTGGAGGGCAATACAACTCTGAAATTAATGGGCCAACCCTTGGGATCAACCGGGAAAATTGAACCTTCCACAACGCCATAAGCCGGAGTAGCCTCAGTAGCTTCTATCCATCTGGGTTCATATAGTATAACTGAGCCAACAGGTTCACCAATGTTAGAAGTTGTAATAGATTCGCCGGCTTTTAATAAATCGTTTTTTGTAATAACAATATTGGCCGGGACTTTGGTTTGTGCAAAAATTGAACTGGAAACCAGAAAAAACAGTGTAACGAGCAAATAAGCAAATCTTTTCATCAGTTAATCATTAGTTCTTAAATTGTTTAATTTCTGTCTGTGTGTTTTATATGCAATGCTAATCAATATTATTTTATATATCATGTATTTTTTATCCGGAACAGATGCTGTAAAGTATATGCTCTTCCAGAATATAATAAATGGCTTTATTTGTATATCATTTAGCTTTTAGATCGGATGGGACTTGTAAAATAAAAGAAATGAAAAACCAATATTTTATTTTCAAATGTTGATAAACATATATTCCATGATTAACAATTTATCTTATTTAAGCACTAGTATGCTAATAAATGCTTAAACTTGCGCGCTTTATTAATAACGATCTTTCACAGCCTTAAAATTTTATAATATCACACCGTATGTCGAGGGAAATTAAATTTAGCCTTGTTTATCGTGATATGTGGCAATCCTCAGGAAAATATGTGCCACGAGTAGATCAATTAAAAAAAATTGCACCTATTATTATTGATATGGGCTGTTTTAGCCGGGTAGAAACCAACGGGGGAGCCTTTGAACAAGTTAATCTGCTTTTTGGAGAGAATCCTAACCAAGCCGTCCGGGAATGGACAAAACCATTCAACAATGCCGGAATACAAACCCACATGTTGGAACGCGGCCTCAACGGAATACGCATGTATCCGGTGCCAGCCGATATCCGCCGGCTTTTCTTCAAGGTAAAAAAAGCCCAGGGTACAGACATATCTCGTTCGTTTTGCGGTTTAAATGATACCCGTAACCTGGAACTTTCCGTAAAATATGCTAAAGAAGCAGGAATGATTTCGCAAGTGGCACTGTGTATCACCCATTCGCCTATTCATACACAAGAATATTATATGTCTGTGGTGGACAAGGTGGTAGAATTTGGTTGCGATGAAATCTGTATAAAAGATATGGCAGGCATTGGTCGCCCTGCTTTTCTGGGGAACCTGGTTCAATCCATCAAAAAGAGATATCCCCGTATTATTATTCAATATCACGGACATACAGGTCCAGGATTTTCGGTGGCTTCCATGTTGGAAGTTGCAAGAGCGGGAGCAGATTATCTTGATGTGGCTATGGAACCGCTTTCATGGGGAATGGTTCACCCCGATGTGATCACGATACAAGCCATGTTAAAAGATGCCGGATTTTCAGTACCGGATATCAACATGAATGCATACATGGAAGCCCGTTCCATGACACAATCCTTCATAGATGATTTTCTGGGTTATTTTATGGATCCGGGCAACAAACAGATGTCTTCTTTACTTGTAGACTGCGGACTGCCTGGCGGAATGATGGGCTCGATGATGGCTGATTTGAAAGGAATGGAGAAAGCTATCAATATGTCTTTACGTACGCAAAAGAAACCCGAAGTCAGTTTAAACGAATTAGTAATATTACTGTTTCAGGAAGTCGGGTATATCTGGCCTCTTCTTGGTTATCCCCCACTGGTTACACCATACAGCCAATACGTAAAGAATATTGCTCTTATGAATGTTATGCATATACTTAATGGAGAACCCCGATGGACTACCATAGACAAAAATGCATGGGATATGATTTTGGGGAAAACCGGAAAATTACCCGGGAAATTGGCTCCTGAAATAATAGAGCTGGTGCATAAAAAAGGCTATGAGTTTTACACAGGAAACCCGCAGGATGCATACCCGGACGAATTGGAAAAATATCGTGCAGAAATGAACGAAAACCATTGGGATGTAGGTCAGGATGAAGAAGAGTTGTTTGAATTGGCCATGCACGATCGGCAATACCGGGACTATCGCAGCGGTATTGCAAAACAAAGATTTGAAGCAGAACTCGAGTCTGAAAAAACAAAATTAAATCCCAAGGTCATCATACAGAGTGGGGACATGGCGGTTACGACAATAGATATCAACGCCATTCAGTCAAAATTTCCAAACGCAAAAGCCATACAATCACCGGTAAAAGGAAGAATATTATAGGAATATGATGAAATTAACGGTTCGAAACAGCCTAATTGCGGGGAAAAGATAAAAGAAGGTAATACGATAGCTTTTATACAAACACCCTACGGAATTGAACCGGTGTACTCTATGTTCAGCGGGAAAATAATGGCTACCTACCCGAAACAAAACGATTTTGTTGAGAAAGGGGAAATTATTGCTTTTATAGAATAATTCCTTTATCTTGGGTCTTTCACCTCCCTTGCATCAATCTCAACATGAAAAAAAATATTATCCTGTGTCTGGCATTTATTCTTTCAACCTCTGTCTTCATCACAAATCATAAGACAGAATCTTCGACCCGCGAGAACACTTCCTCCCAGAAACCAAAACAGGAATATTTTTTTACGCCGAAACAACCGGATTCTCCGCTTTTTCTTGAAAGAAGAAACCATCTCATCCATTGTGGAAATTCTGCCGGAACCCGTCCTGACATTCGTCTTGCCGGCTGGAATATTTCCGATAACAGGCTGCGATCTGAAAGAAAAAATATTGAAAATGGCGGCTATGCTATTTCCAGCATTATACTCTGTTATTTAGACCCGCCCAATATTATTTTCCCCTTTCACTCTTTCTGGTAATCTTTTCCCCCTCAACACAATAGCGTCACGCCAACCGGCACGCTCTGATTTAAATATACCCCGAAACCTGTTTATTGATCACCAAAATATTACTTGTTGTGTATCAATAGATAAGTTTCGTTGTGGTAATAAATTATCATCTATTTTTTATCAGTTAAAAGCAAAAAAATGAATACCATACTTATCATAATTACCCTTGTAGTTCTTGCTCTTCTGTTCATATTAATGAACTCAGCAAAAAACAAGAAGAAAAAAAAGATCAACGAATTCCTTGCCATGGGAAAAGAACATGGACTCACCTTCTCACAATATGAAATCGGCAATTGGTTTAGCATTGGTCTGGATGAAAAATCACCCGGGATCCTGGTGGTTAATCAGCAGAAACCAAATGAATTTCAGATGATTGACCTGATTTTCTACTTCAAAGACAAAAGCACCGCCCCCCTATCCATCAACTTCTATAATATCGATGAATCATTTCAAATCAGTGATGAACTTCAACTGGCAAAAAGATGGGAGAAAATCATTAATTCCGTACTATAAGCATACCGCATAAAAAAACGAATGAATCATCTGTGAAATTTTAGATAACCCGGGTGATTCATTTGTTTTATTCCACCTTGCAAAAAACAGCCACATAGTTTTTACCATATTTTTTGGCACATTTCGGACAGGTAGTATACCACATATACCATTTTCTAACCATCAGGTTTCGCGCCTTGACTTCTTCTTTATAATCATCACACCATTTACGGGTCTCGGTAAAAGGCCCTTCATACACTTTACAAAAGAACTTCCCGCTGAGAGTTGTATTTTCAACCCCATTAATATCCTTATCCACAGAAATATAGAGATCCATATTCCATTTAGAAGTATGATCTGACAGACATATTGATCCGGAAATATCCGTTTCTGCAAATTGCACTTTTTTGAAAATCTTTTTCATGACACTTCCAAAATTCAAAGGCATGAAGAAAAAAGTTTTTACGCTGGTTTTGATAAACTTTTTATTTTCCCATTCAATAATTTTTTGATCCCAAAGAGTGGGATCAAATGGAGGACAGCAAACGTCCATAGTTTCTGCTTTAGTATTCATAATTTCCGCCATCATTATAAACCTTATTGGATCTTTTGTAACTTTTTAACTTTAAAGTTACATGAAATTTTGAAGATCCGGTCAACTCTGAGGATGAATCACCTTAATGGTTTTCCATTTCCCGCTTCTAAACCGCAAAATCAATACGCCACAAAACATAAGAAAACATAAGGATAAAAACAACCAGGCAACCGTAACCGGAACGTGAATCATTTTTAATGAAACATACAATATCAAAACCAAAAACCAATGGGTGAAAATCGAGACCTTCATTGTAAAATGAGTATCGCCGGCGCCTCGTAAAGCGCCCACCAAACCGGCCATTATCGCTTCGGCCAAAACATATATAGAAGCGATTCTGATCATAGAAACGGCTATGGGCACCGAGTTTTCAAACAATCCATCCGGAATATCAGGTCTAAAAACTCTGACCAGAGTTTCCGGAATCCATAAAAAAAGAATTAAAATCGCCAGAGAATAAAAAACACCTGTTTTTATCCCTGAAATTGCTGCATGTTGAGCCTGATGAATCAATCCGGCCCCCATATATCTGCCAACGAGACTGGTCACCGCAATTTCTATTCCCATCAAGGGAATAAATGAAACCATATCCCAGTTAAACATGATAGTACTCGCTGTAGCAATGCTTTCCCCCTGGGAATGAAATAACGCAATGATGATCGAAAAAGCCAGAAAATTTAAAAACATTTCCAAACCGGCAGGATATCCGAAATGAAACAATTTTTTCATAACAGAAGCACTGTAATGAAAAGATTTCATTACCAAAAATTTGACACGATTCGTTTTTGAAAAATAAGAGGTCACCAGCACAAGTACTGCGGAAAAAGAACCTATAATGGTAGCCAATGCGGCTCCCCGGATTTCCATCGAAGGGAATCCCATTTTTCCGAAAATAAAAAGATAATCCAATACCACATTAACCAACATCGCAATTAATGTGGCCTTCATTACAATTTTTGTTTTTCCTATCCCCGTAAAATAACATCCCAACGTATATCTCATCATTCCGAATAGTGACCCCCAGGCAAGAATATTCAGATACTGTGCTTGATAAATCATCTGATTAGCAGGAATTTGCGCATAATTAAAAAATGATACCGCAATAGGCTCCAGTAAAACCACAACAGGCCAGGCCGCAATCGTGATCAAAATAGCCTGAAAAGAAGCCCGGGTCGCATTTTGGTTTTCTCCGGCGCCAAAATATTGAGCTACCAACGCGGTCGAATAGCCGGTAAGACCTACAAAAAAGAACATCAGCATCTGCAACGCAACCGCTCCTCCCATCGCTGCGTTCATCTGTTCAGAACTCAATCTGGAAAGAAAAAGCCGGTCGGTAAAGGTCATCACTCCGTCACAGGCCGTAGAAATCATCATGGGAAAAGCCAGAAGAATTAATTCTTTCATTCCTCCGGGTTTAGAATATCCTGAAAAATAACTATTTACAATACGTGACATGCAACCGGGATTTTTTATAATTCAAAGGGGTAAAGGTAATGACATCTTTAAAATATAATCAGCTTTGCAATAAAAACGATGCGTACATGTTCAGGAAAGTCTGTCAAGATGTCCGTTCGTGATCACGGCATGATGATCTATACAAGAAGGAATTTCGGAAGCCTGATGGGAAATAAATAATAAGGTCCGGTTTTTACAAAACTCATCCAGCAATCTTTTTGCTTTTTCTATCATCAGGCTGTCAAAACCAATAAAAGGTTCATCCAGCAACACCAATGAAGGATTCTTTACCAGAACCCGTATAAATAAAACAACCCGCTGAATTCCGGTAGATACCTCGTTCATCATTTTATTCTGAATTCCTTCCAGTTGAAAATACCGGAATAAATCCTCCGCCATATGTATCTGTTCCTCACGGATAGGCTCCTTTTTAAATGGATGTTCTTTTAATCCGCTTAGAGCCGTCTCCAAACAGGTTCGAAGCGTATCAAAATAAAAGTGTAACTCCGGAGATAAAAAGCCTATACGTTCTTTGATATCCCAGATGCTTTCACCCCCACCCCTTGGATGATCAAACAACACAATATCATTGACGTAAGATTGAGGATTGTCCGCATAAATAAGGCTGCATAACATGGTTTTACCGGCTCCGTTCGGGCCACTTAACACCCATTTTTCTCCATTTCTAATGGTCAGACTGACCCGATCCAGCACTGCACGGTCTTGATAACGAACGGTTACATCTGTTAACCGGACAGCTGTATGAAAATTATTATTCAAAGGTTCAGGAAATGAAAGATTCATTTGCACTGATTC
>JAQVSH010000092.1 GCA_028700615.1 Bacteroidales bacterium | reverse complement strand
TAACATCCCTGTCAACGGTAAGTCGTATCTTTTCCGGGGCACCTGCCGTAACTACCCGCGTCACAATTTCTTTACCGTCTTTCTTCCCTACTGCCACAACTTCTCCGGGTTCATAAGCAACATCCCATGTCAAATGAAGATCCGCAGTGGACGTCCGCACGGGACTTTGTGGGGTATACCAGTTATCTTTCATACCCTTACGCGTAATGTCAAAGGTTTTCTTCCCGTATGATTTGCCGTTAACAAACAATTCGACCTCATTGCAATTGGTAAAGCAAACCACCTGAATTATCTGGCCCTCTTTTCCTTCAAGATTCCAATGCGGCAGGATGTGCAGGGTAGGTTCGTCGCTCCATATGCTTTTGAAGAAATAATAACCGTCCTTTTTAAAGCCGCAGTTATCGAGATAGCCCGATGACGAACCTTTGGAAGGCCACCAGCTTTCACCGTAATAATCAATTCCGGTCCACATAAAATCGCCTATTACATAGTCATGTACCAGTGTGAATTTCCAACGTTGCTCGGTATCGATGAATCCGGTAGTCAATATATTATTATTTACATCGCCCCGACCACGGAATCCGCCGCGGCTTAAGAAATAAGTACTCCTTAATCCACCCATTCCACCCGATTCGGTTGCTACAACATTCCTGTCCGGATGATTTTGTTTATCGGGAGTATAATATAATTCACGACGTGACCGCCATCTGTCCGGATAATTATAACCTACAATATCATCTTTAAATGCAGCGAGAAAAGCTTCACTGGCCGGGGTATCGTCGGCTACAATACGGTCATTTCCAGAAGTTACCAACCGTGTGGGATCTGCTGTATGACATATGTTTATCATTTCTGCAGCCAGTACGGGACCTTCGTCAGAAGATTGATCAGGGACTTCATTTCCGATACTCCACATCACAACAGAAGGATGATTCCGGTCACGCATTACCATCGTCTCGAGATCTTCTTGGTGCCATTCGGCAAAATAAAGTTTGTAACTGTAATCACGTTTCCCTTCCAGCCATTCGTCAAAAGCTTCGTCCATCACCAGAAAACCAAGTTTGTCGCATAAATCAAGAAATTCCGGGGCAGGCGGGTTATGTGCTGTCCGAATAGCATTACATCCGCCCGATTTAAGAATTTCAAGTCTTCTTTCCCATACACGTTCCGGCACAGCCGTTCCAACGGCCCCGGCATCATGATGCAGGTTCACTCCTTTCATCTTAACAGGAATGCCATTCAAAAGGAATCCTTTATCCGGACAATATGCAATAGTCCGGATACCTACATTTGTCATGATACAATCCACTTCCCTGCCATTCATATAAATATAGGAAGCCAATCTGTATAACGCAGGATTATCCAGTGTCCATAAAACAGGTTGCCGAACATGCAGTAAATGCGTTGTCATGGCTTTGCCTGCGAGATTCGCTATAATATCGGATTCGCTTGTTGCTGTTATATTTCCTTCAGAATCGTACAAAACATTTTTAACAGTTACCGGACAGGCTTCACTACCGTCATTAATAACTGCAGCCTGCACAACAAGGCAGGCGCTATCTTTATCTGCCGTTTTTGTATAGGAGAAAACGCCATATCTTTGAAAGCGGATTGTATTCGTTTTCACTATCCTCACATGGCGGTATATGCCCGACCCGCTATACCATCTTGAATTAGGCTGATTGGAATTATCTACCCTCACTGCAATAACATTCCCTTTCTTCTTTAAAAAAGGAGTCAGGTCATAGGAAAAGCTAACATATCCGCTTGGACGTTTACCAAGAAAGATCCCGTTAATCCAGACCTGGCTGTTTTCATATATTCCGTCAAATTCCACAGAATACATCGCTTTAGGATCATAGTTCCGGATGTCAAATTTTTTGCGATACCATCCTGTCCCGGTAGGGAAAAAGCCTACATTTCCTCCACCCGGAGCCTTTTCCAGATTTTCTCCTTCAATACTCCAGTCATGAGGCAGGTTCAACAAACGCCAATGAGAATGATTATAAGATGCTTTTTCCGCTCCCTTCACGTCACCGAGGGCAAAATACCAATCATTATCAAATCCGGTAATAACCCTCGTTCCGCTTTGTTGTCCGTAAACCGGGAACGACAACAAAAACAACATAAAATATAAAAGAGTTTTCTTCATGATTCAGTTAGTTTCCAGCTATATTAAATGTCTTTACAAACTCGGGATATATTGCCATTCTTTCGTTCACCTTACCTTCTTTATCAAAAAGATTCCCCCATTGCGGCGAAGTCGCTTCCCAAATGAAAGTTCCCAGACCTAATTTATTGGGTAACTCTTTCACTATTTCATTAACTTCCTTAATATATTCCTGGTACTCAACGACAACAATGGGTTTCCCGTAACGTACGGCCAAATCGGTAAGATTATTTTTGAGATCGTCCAACGTTCCGTGCCACTGAGGATAATAAGACTGACCTATAACATCAAATTTGACATCACGACTAAGGATTTTGTCCAGGAATGTAACCGATTCCTCATTCTGTCCCCCACAAGCAATATGAACCATAATTTTTATCGCCGGATCTGCCGCACGAACTCCCGCACTGGCACATCTGAGCAATATTGCAAACGACATATAGGAGTCCTCAATTTTCCCTTGCGGCCAAAGCATTCCATGATTAATTTCATTACCTACCTGTACCATATCCGGAGTAACTCCTTCCTGTATAAAACGTTCAATGGTTTCTTTTGAATAACGATAGATTTGTCCCTCCAGTCCCGATCCGCTGGATTTTGCCCAGGAGGCGGGAATAAATTGTTTTCCGGGATCTGCCCATGTATCGCTGTAATGAAAATCAAGCAGAAATTTCATCCCGGCAGCCTTAATCCGCCTGGCCATTGCCAATGTCTGTTCCAGACCGCAGAATCCTTCCTTCGAATAACCCTGCTCAGCCGTCGGATCCACAAACAGTCTCAGCCGAATCCAATTGAAATTATTTTCTTTAAGAATTTCCAGCACGTCCTTTTGCTCACCGTTTTTATTAAAAAACTTTGCCCCGAAACTTTCTTGTTGCGGCACCCATGAAATATCGGCTCCTACTACAGGCCTTTCAAAATCAACTTTACGTGCCAAAGGGGGAGTCACCACGGGCTGCGTTTTAGGATTGGCATATTGAACAGCTATTTCATCAAAAAGGGTAAATATTTCCTGCGAAGCTTTTAACGGTTCCGGTTTGGCAGGTTGTGCCGTTCCCGGGGGAGGTCCCTGAGGCCTGCGATATTCCCGGGGAAACAAAACGCCCGTTGGTTCCCATGCCATGGTCCCATAACCGAGACCATCAGGTACTGAACGGACAATATCATTTATAATTTTAATATTGTCTTTATTGGCACCGTATTCACACACGCATACCGGCTTTTGGTACGTGGCGGCCAAATCGTATAAGTTAGCTTTCAGGTCATCATAGGT
Source organism: Bacteroidales bacterium (assembly GCA_028700615.1). Taxonomy (GTDB): domain Bacteria; phylum Bacteroidota; class Bacteroidia; order Bacteroidales; family UBA4181; genus JAQVSH01. The sequence goes on along the minus strand of JAQVSH010000092.1, from coordinate 3,630 downwards.
TTCATGCCATTGTTCATAATAAGAAAGTCCTATCACATCAAACTCGGCTCCGTATTTTATCATATAATCCAGATACTGGTGGCAAAGAGTATTTTGTCCGCCAAGCGCCAGGTGAACCATAAGCCGGGATTCCGGTAACACCTCACGGGCCGCTTTTTGGCCGGCTTTATACAGCCCCGTCAACGCTTTCCAATTTTCTTCTGTGGCATTATCATTAATAAACCCCTCGGGCCATACCAGGCCGTGATTGATTTCATTACCTATTTGAATTACATCCGGAGCAGCGTTGGCTGCTTTCAGCGCTTCCAGCACCTCACTGGTATATTCATACATTTTATACCCCAGATCGGTTCCGGTCAGCCCTTCCCATGAAGAAGGCTTGTATTGTTTGTCCGGGTCAGCCCAGGTATCGCTGTAATGAAAATCAAGCGTAAATTTCATACCGGCAGCCTTAATACGTTTTGCCATTTTTACGGTATTATCCAACCCGCAAAAATCAGCTCCGGGAGAATAACCTTTTGGAGTTCCGGGATCAACAAATACCCTGAGACGGATATTATTAAAATGATGGTCCGCCATAATTTGGCAAATATCTTTCCGGGTTCCGTCGGTATCGAGATATTCCCCGCCATTCCACACTTCGCTCTGCGGGGTAAATGATATATCGGCACCAATGGTATACGGAGTGACCTTTCCGCCACAACCCGAAAGAATCAGGGCAAGACCTCCTGAGAGCAGGCATCTTGCGGCATTATTGAAACTTTTTTTCATTTAGGTATTATTTATAATAGATTAATAAAACTTATTTTACATTTATTGACAGTTCCGCTGCTTTTATGCCTCCCGATTCCGCCCGAAAAATTATGGTCCCTGACTCTTTACCGGACTGGACTATTGCTGTGAGCTGACCGCCAAAAGCATGCATTTTTGGTAAATGGAAGAGATCCAGGCAGGTAGGGTCACCATTGGCTGAAGCACGATAGGCACCTGCTCCTTCTACTGTAAAAGACACAAGGTCGTCTGAATGAGGACAGAGGTTTCCCGATTTATCAACAATCCTGATGTTTATATAGGCTAGATCACTGCCATCTGCAGAGACCGAGGTACGGTCGGATGACAATTCAATATGATGAGGCTCTTCAGCCGTACGGATGATCTTTTCCGCTACCGGATTCATATCCTTATCATACGCGATCACCTTAATCTCCCCGGGTTCATAAACCACATCCGGCCACATAAGACGATACCTTTCATATAAAGTATGCCCTTCGCCGTTCATTTTGTACCCCGCTATTACCGAACCGGCATCGGGGTCGGTATTCCCCCATCCGACCGATTTGCCTACGGCATCTTCGAAAGAAACAGATATCTTGCTCTTCACGCCTTTGCTTACACCGTTCACAAAAAGTTCCGCACTGGGATAGTCTGTGTACACAAATACAGGAGTAACTTCTCCCTCACGTCCGGGCCAGGTCCAGTGCGGAAGCATGTGCAACGTATGGTCTTTTGAATTCCAAACAGAACGATAAAGAAAATACCTGTCTTTTGGAATGGATGCCAGGTCTATGATCCCGAACATAGAACTGTGATTTGGCCACGAGCCGTCATAAGGAGTGGGTTCTCCCAGATAGTCGAAGCCGGTCCATACAAACTGTCCGATGACCCACTCATAATCCTCACTTAACGCAAAATCTTCTTCGGGGACATTGGACCACGAGCAGTAATCCATATCATAGGAAGAACATTGATGATCTTCAGCTCCCCGGGCAACCTGAGAAACAACAGGGAATTTGTAGACGCCCCGTGAGCTGACAGTAGATGCCGTTTCACTGCCCAGAATTATTTTATGGGATGTGGACTCATATCCTTTTAGATAAAGATGTGTTCTGTAATTAAATCCCGGGACATCGATCTCTTCTGCAAAACCATTGCTTATCACACACATAACGTTATCCATTCCACAGGTAACAGGCCGCGTGGGATCTTCCCGGCGGCAAATACCCGCCAGAAAGGCAGCGGTTTTATAACCTTCCGGATTGCATTGATTGGGGACTTCGTTCCCAATGCTCCACATAATTACCGAAGGATTGTTTCGGTATTGACGGATCATGTTTACCATATCCTTTTCCGCCCATTCATCAAAAAACCTGTTATAACCGTTACGTGTTTTTGGTATATTCCATTCGTCAAAAGGTTCAACCATGACCATAAAGCCCATCTCATCACAAAGTTCAATGAGCTCAGGAGCCGGCATATTATGTGATGTACGAATGGCATCGCAACCCATATCTTTCAGCAGCGACAGCTGGTGACGGATTGCTGCCTTATTGACGGCTGCCCCTAAAGGGCCAAGATCGTGGTGATTGCATACTCCTTTTATTTTTCTTTTTTCTCCGTTAAGAAAAAAGCCTTTGTCGGGGACAATCTCAATAGTTCTGATCCCGAATGTAGTATTGTAGACATCGACAGTTTGGCCGCGTGAAATGATTTTTGTCTCGGCACTGTATAAATAAGGTTTTTCCGGAGACCAGAGTTCCGGCTGACTGACGGAAAAATGCTGAGTATAAACGTCTCCTTCTTTGGTGCCATTTTTACTAAAGGCCACCATATGGCCCTCTTTATCAAGTATTTTTGTATCCACTTCGATATGATCCTCAGCGCCCTGAACGGTTACCCGGAGCGTTATTCCGGCCTTATCGCCCGTAATATCCGAAGTGGTGATATACGTTCCCCAGACAGGAACATGAATTTTCCCGGTTACCACAACATGTACATTTCTGTAGATACCGGCCCCGGGGTACCATCTGGATGACTGTTCCCTGTTCTGAAGCCTCACTGCCAGCACATTATTCTGACCGTTACCGTTCAGCAGGTCTGTAACATCTACATAGAACGAATTATAACCGTATGGCCAGAAAATTGCTTCTTTGCCGTTTATAAAGACACGGGCCTCGCTCATTGCTCCGTCAAAAAGTAAGGTCACCTTTTTATCGCGCGAATATTCCCGGACATTAAAATGCGTGCGGTACCAACCGACACCAATGAACGGAAGTCCGCCGGTCCGGCCCGATTTAAGGGATTCTGCCTGTTCAAAATTTTGTACTATGGCCACCTTCTGCAGATCATGACCATAATAGAACGGGCCGTAAATAGCCCAGTCATGGGGTACATTCACCGTTTCCCAACGACTGTCATCGAAATCAACCGCATAAGCACTTGTGTCACCTCTGAAAAATTTCCAGCTTTCTTCCAGTTTCTGACCGGTACGTGGCGTCATTTTTCCCTGTGCAAGTCCGTAAGAAAAACACAGTCCAATCATTATTACGTTCACAATCAATCTTTTCATAGCTAAATATGTTTTTACAAACTTAACTTATTATTATCTGTCCACAATTTAGATATTGGACAGAAAAGAAAAGAAAACGGACTTGCAGAAGGAATATATTAAGAAACCAGATATTCATGGGGCGTTTTCCCAAATTCAGCCTCAAAACATTTGGCGAAATAGGAATAATTGGAAAAACCGACCATATACATTACTTCGGCAACCGTAAAAGTACGTCTCCTTAATAACATAGAAGCTTCTTTCATCCTTATGGATTTAATGTATTCAACCGGCGTCTTGCCTGT
>JAQVSH010000091.1 GCA_028700615.1 Bacteroidales bacterium | reverse complement strand
CATCCCAGACAGAGCAACCCTGAAAGTAGAACATAATGGTTCCAATAAGCGCCCCCATTACCACCATAGGATGCAATCTGACAAGTCTGCGCCGGAAAAACTCTTTGACTTTCATCGTTTTCCACCGCTCATCGTAGGCATAGCCCATAACAAATCCAGACAGGAAAAAGAAGAAATCAACCGCCAGATATCCGTGATTGATCTGCTGGTCAAGATGACTGGTAGCAAATGCTTCAAAAATGTGAAACCACACAACCGTTAATGCAGCCACGCCACACAATCCGTCAAGTATATGATAATACGGTTTTGTATCTGCAAATGCAGAAGAGGGTATTACCCATAATTTTACAAAATTAACTCAAAGCTTGGATCTGGCAAAGGTGTTTGGAGCCATAGTTATTACCAAGACTGATATTCCACATCCGGAAAAGGTGTGAATTATGTAACTTATTAGCAAAGTTATGCAATGAATGCCCGCACCTAATAAACCACCTTTGTACATTAACAATAAAAATATAAAATCATGAACAAACAAGAATTAATCGGGAACTGGAATGAGCAGAAAGGGAAGCTCAAACAGAAATTCGCATTCCTTACTGACAATGACCTTATGTTTGAAAAAGGTAAAAAAGAAGAAGAAATGTGTGGCAAACTGCAGATCAAATTGGGCAAGACCAAAGAAGAATTGCGCAATTTAATAAATGAGCTATAACAAGCCATTTTATTTAACAAATTGTATGAATAATTATAAAAAATATTGAAATGAAAAATTCAATTTTTATTCTTGGAAGTGCACTAATCCTGGCTATAACATTATTCTCCGGCTGTCAGACGAGATCTACGAAAATTAAAAATGCAGAAGATAACGTACAAGAAGCCAAAATGGATCTGGCAGAAGCCAAAACTGACTTGTACATGATCAGACTTGATACAATCAGTAACTACAATCAATTCAAAACTGAAGCAGAAAAAATAATTATTGCTCAGGAAAAAAGCATCACTGAATTTAAAGCATGGTTAGTAAGTGAAAAAAAAGAGAATGATGCCGAACACAATAATAGGCTGGTTGTTATGGAAAATAAAAACAGGGAATTGAAAACAAAACTTGCAGATTTCAAAGAAGAAGGCCAAGACAAATGGATTGTTTTTAGAGATGAGTTCAACCGTGACATGAATGAATTGGGCAAATCTTTAAAAGATTTTACCGTTGAAAACGTTAAATAATTAATATGAAAACAACAGGTATCATACTCCTAATCGTTGGTTTGATATTAACCATCTTTACCTCGTTCAAATTTTTCACAAAAGAAAAAGTAGTTGATCTGGGTAAAGTAGAAATTACTACTGAAAAACCCCACAAAGTAAATTGGTCGCCCATTATAGGTATTGCAATTATGAGTGCCGGAGGTATTGTTTTGTTGTTAGGCTATAGAAAGAATCACAAATAAATTATACTAAAATGAAGAAAATTTTTGTTGCACTGGCACTTCTCCTGTGTGTGGGAGTTTACGCTAATGCCCAAGTAAGTTTTGTTGTAAAAGGCGGTTTGAACTTCACAAAAATGAGTGATATCAAACTGGGTAATCTGGAGCAATCCTGGAATTCACAAACCGGATTTCATGCAGGGATAGGTGTTCAATACAAAATACCAACAATTGGGCTCTCTTTTCAGCCGGAAGTATTGTACAGCCGCGCACGTACTAATTTTATGGGCCCCCTGACCGATCATGCCTATAATTTCCGGATTGACTATATAAATGTCCCTTTGAATTTACAATGGGGTATTAATTTTAAGGCCATCCGTCCGTATGTATTTGTAGCTCCTTATCTCAGCTATGCCGTTGCCAAAGGCGAACTTCTTAAAAATGTAGAATGGGACAATATCAACCGTTTTGATTACGGACTGGGATTGGGTGTAGGTATTGAGATCTGGAAATTGCAGATTTCCGGGAAATACAGCTGGGGCTTTGGAAAGCCATTTAACAAAAACGGCATTGACATTGATTCTGAAGATTGGAAATTGGACGATTCCCACTTGAAAGGCTTTGAGCTTTCTGTGGCCTTCCTGTTCTAAATAAATATATGCTGCTCAATAAAAAAAATATGATCACAGTTAAAAAAGAAGGTATTATTTTGGAGAAAACCAACAACGATTTTGAAAACGAAGGAGTTCTAAATCCAGCTGTATATCAGGAAGGTGAAAGCATTCATGTTTTTTACAGAGCAGTAAAAACAGGGAATCATTCATCAATCGGTTATTGTAAACTCGACGGTCCGTTGACGGTTGCAGAAAGGTGGGATAAACCTCTAATTGTACCTGAATTCAGTTATGAATCGCATGGCGTTGAAGATGCACGAATTGTAAAAATAGATGATTTATATTATTTGACTTATACTGCTTACGATGGCATGAATGCCCGTGGTGCTTTGGCCACTTCAAGAAATCTAAAACATTTTAAAAAACATGGCATTATTGTTCCGCCCATTACATATGCCGAATTTGTGTACCGCGCCGAGACCTCAGGCAAAGTAAACGAAAAATACTACCGAGACCAGCAATTCTACAATCAGAAGTATGACCAGGAAAAAAAGATCCAGTTGTGGGACAAAAATGTGGTTTTTTTCCCAAGACGAATAAAAGGCCAATTAGTGTTCCTACATAGGATCAGGCCTGGTATTCAAATTGTATATGTAGATAAACTTGAAGATCTCGATAAAAATTTTTGGGATAATTATTTCCGGGCTTTTCAGGACCACATCATTCTCGACCCAATATACCAGCACGAGTCAAGTTATATTGGCAGTGGGTGCCCTCCTATTGAAACGGAATATGGATGGTTATTAATTTATCACGGCGCAGAAGAGACCGATCATGGAATTGTTTATTCGGCATGTGCTGCGGCATTGCTCGACATAGATAATCCGGGCAGGGTCATCGCCAGATTACCTTACGCACTTTTCTCACCAGAATTAGAATGGGAAAGAAAGGGAGAAGTAAACAATGTGGTTTTTCCTACAGGTACGGCCATATTTGGTAACACTCTGTTCATTTACTATGGTGCTGCTGACGAGCGAATTGCAGTGGCATCGGTAAATTTATCAAACCTTATAACTGAATTGTTATCTATTTCATCTTTAAATGAAAAATAATCCTTTTCCCAATTATTCAACTATTTCACCCATTATAATTAATGTGGCTTTAGGGAAGGAAAGTGAATCCGATCTTGCAGAAATCCTCGTTATTACTTCATATCCTCCACGTGAATGTGGCATTGCCACCTATTCGCAAGATTTAATAAAGGTGCTTAAAAATCAATTCAGCACTTCATTTTCCGTAAAAGTATGTGCCCTGGAGGCAGGTTGCGCAACGCACATTTATCCCGATGAGGTTCTGTATATCCTCGACACCACTAATGCTAATGAATTTTCAAAATTGGCTGACATTATCAATCAAAACAACAAGATTAAAATTGTTTTGATCCAGCATGAATTTGGTTTTTTTCATGATCAGGAAAATGCATTTCTTCAATTTATGGTTGAGGTTAACAAACCCATTTCAATTGTTTTTCACTCAGTGTTACCCTATCCCGAAGAAATGCTTAGGGCAAAAGTTCGGAAAATATCTAGCGTCTGTGATTCGATTATTGTTATGACCAAACACTCATCGGAAATTTTAGTGACAGATTATGGAATAAATCCAGAAAAAATTTCAGTTATCGCGCACGGAACCCATTTAATTGCTCCTGTCAATAAAGAATTTTTTAAAGAAAAATATGGGTTAAAAGACCGTAAAGTATTAACTACTTTTGGTTTGTTAAGCTCAGGCAAAAGCATTGAGACTACATTGCATGCATTACCAGAAATTATTAAAACCAGCCCCAATGTTATCTTTCTGATCATTGGAATAACCCATCCCGAAGTGGTTAAAAACGAGGGGGAAAAATACAGGGAAATGCTTGAAGGAACTGTAACAACTTTAGGAATTCAGCACCATGTCAGGTTCATCAATAGTTATCTGGCCTTACCCATTTTACTCGAATATTTACAATTGACAGACATCTATTTGTTTACCACAAACGATCCCAACCAGGCGGTCAGTGGTACTTTCGCTTATGCCATGAGTTGCGCGTGCCCCATCATTTCAACCCCAATTCCCCATGCAAAAGAGTTTCTAAGCAAGGATACCGGCATTATTTTCGATTTCAAAAACACACAACAACTGGCAGCAAGCGTTAAAAGCTTGCTCGATAACGACATTTTATGCAAAAATATCAGCTTAAATACACTCCAAAAAATCATTTCTACAGCATGGGAAAATTCAGCTATTGCACATGCAAGGGTATTTGAAAAAATATCAGGCAAAAAAATAATACCTAAGTACAGTCTGCCACCGATCAACCTGGAACATCTCAAAAAAATGACAGATGCAATGGGGATCATTCAGTTTTCAAAAATTAATCAACCCGATCTGAGTACCGGATATACGCTCGATGACAATGCACGGGCCCTAATTGCCATGTGTATGCACTATGAATTGACTGGCGATAATGACGACTTGACATATATCCAACGATATTTCAATTTTATAAAGTACTGTATGAAGCCATCGGGCTATTTCGAAAATTATGTAGGTGAGAAGCGAGATTTTACGGAGCAGAACAGGGAAACAAATCTCGATGATCCTAATGGACGGGCAATATGGGCGTTAGGATATGTTATTTCGTTAACCGGATTGCTACCCCAAATAATTACCTCTGAAGCCGAATGTATTATGGAAAAATCTTTGCGCTATTTCGAAAAGGTATATTCAACCAGATCAATGGCATTTGCCATAAAAGGTATTTATTATTCCCAAAATGCAATTAGCTCTCCCGAAAATCTTCAACTTCTGAAAACATTCGCCAACCGCTTAGTTCAGATGTACAAACATGAAGCCAGAGAAAAATGGGAATGGTTTGAAAGCTATCTTACCTATGCAAATAGCCTTCTGCCCGAAGCCATGCTAAATGCCTGGCTGTTAACCGGCGACCCCATTTATAAAGAAATCGCGATTGATTCGTTTAATTTTTTATTGTCAAAAATTTTCAATCAAAACGGCATCGAAGTTATTTCAAATAAAAAATGGTTGCAGAAAGGCCAGGAATCGGAGCCATTTGGTGAACAACCGATTGATGTGGCTTACACCATTTTGACTTTGAGCAAATTTTACGATGTATTTCAACACGAAGAGTACCGCGAGAAAATGGGAACCGCATTCAACTGGTTTTTGGGAAAAAACCGTTTAAATCAAATAATTTACAATCCGTGTACCGGCGGATGTTACGACGGACTGGAAGAGCACAATGTCAATCTCAACCAGGGTGCCGAATCCACTGTGAGTTATCTTATGGCACGTCTGTCAATAGAAAAATATAAGATTGCATTAAATATATAGCATTCAAGCTTTATGTAATTATTTTAGGTTAACTTTGGAATAATCTAAACTTTAAGAAGCTTAGGATCTTGAAATTATATATCAAATACATGGTTAGCCTTCGCTGCAAAATGGTAGTGAAAGAGGAGCTGAGAAAGCTCGGACTTCACTTCATTGTGGTTGATCTGGGTGAAGTGGAAATCATGGAAGAGCTGACTGCAAGTCAGTACGATGCCCTGAATACCGCTCTACATAATTCAGGCCTTGAATTGATGGACGACAAACGGTCTGTGCTGATTGAAAAAATTAAAAATGTGATAGTGGAAATGGTGCATTACGCCGATGAATTACCAAAAATAAATTATTCAGATTATATAAGCAATAAATTGCATTATGACTATACCTATCTCTCCAATTTGTTTTCAGAAGTAAAAGGTATGACCATTCAGCAGTTTATTATTTTACATAAAATTGAAAGGGTGAAAGAATTGTTATTGTACGAAGTGCTATCCCTTACCGAGATTTCGTACCAGATGCAATACAGCAGTGTGGCACATTTATCCAACCAGTTTAAAAAAATAACCGGGCTTACACCTTCACAGTTCAAATTGCTGAAAAACAGACATCGGAAACCAATTGAAAATATCTGAGTATTATATGTAATTTACTATGAAACAATATGCATCACAATATGCCCGTAGCCTTATAGAAGCCAGTCTGGATCCTTTACTAACCATTAGCGGTGAAGGGAAAATCATGGACATAAACAAGGCTACAGCGAAAATCATTGGTCTGTCACGAGACGAGATTATCGACAGCGATTTTTTCGATTATTTTACAGAACCACAAAAAGCACGGGAAGTGTATCAGGCGGTTTTTGAGAAAGGTTACGTAACCAATTATCCGCTCACTTTGCGGCATATTTCGGGCAAGCTGACCGATGTGCTTTTTAATGGCTCTCTTTACAGAGATGACAACGGAAACGTATTGGGGGTTGTTATTGTGGCCCGTGATGTAACCGATCAGAAACGCAAGGCCGATGAGCTGACAGAAGCCAAAGAATTTGCAGAAAAAGCCAATGAACAGGCACAGTTAGCTAAATTGAACGCCCAACTTGCCACCCAGAAAGCCGAAGAAGCTGTGAGAGGCAAGCAACAATTTCTCTCAAATATGAGCCACGAGATCCGAACGCCTATGAATGCCATTATCGGATTTACAAAAGTGCTGCTGAAAACTGAACTGAGCTCCAGACAAAAAGAATACCTCACTGCAATAAAAATGAGTGGTGATGCGCTTATTGTACTGATTAACGATATACTTGACCTGGCAAAAGTGGATGCCGGAAAAATGACTTTCGAGCAAATACCTTTCAGACCTGAGTTGTCACTTTCGGCTATGTTACATCTGTTTATACAAAAGATACAGGAGAAAAACCTAAAACTGGTAGTGGAGTACGATAAGAATATTCCGAATGTACTGCTTGGCGATCCGGTGCGATTGCATCAGATTATTCTGAACCTGGTAAGCAATGCCATTAAGTTTACAAACGCCGGATCTATTAAAGTGAGTGTGAAGCTGGAAAAGGAAAATGAAGAAAAGGTAACTCTCTTGTTTTCGGTTTCAGATACCGGAATTGGTATTGAGAGAGCAAATTTAAAAAAGATTTTTGAGAATTTTCAGCAGG
>JAQVSH010000090.1 GCA_028700615.1 Bacteroidales bacterium | reverse complement strand
TATACCCCGGTAAAGAACGAATACCGGATGCTGGGATCCGAGATTCCTGTCCAGCTGGCTTTCAGGGACAAAAAAAAATTACCCGACTCCCTGATTTGCTCCGTCAATGGAAAAATATTTCAGAAACTTCAGGATGCAGCCTCCCCTGTTGTATGGAAAGCGGATCTTTCGGGTACAGGAACTGCCGAAATAGAGATAAAAGCTTATTATGCCAAAGGAGAGTCGGAAACAGCCAGTGTGAATATTATCTTACTTTCAGACTCTGTCCCGTCAGCCTTCGGATACCGAATCCTGGCCACATACCCTCATGATCCTGAAGCCTACACCCAGGGATTACTGTTCGACCAGGAAGGCAATCTATATGAAAGTACAGGGAACTACGGGAAGTCCTCCATCCGGAGGGTCTCTCTGAAAGACGGCAAAGTGCTCCTGAAAACAGATCTTCAAAACACCTTTTTCGGAGAAGGCATTGCCCTGACCGATCAGAAAATTTATCAGCTCACATGGAACGAAAAAGTAGCCTTTGTATACGATAAAACCACGTTAGTTCAGGAACAGAAACTTCCGATCCCTACCCGTGAAGGATGGGGTCTGACCTATGACGGAGAGCATCTGATCCTGAGTGACGGATCCTCATCCATTTATTTTCTGGACAAAAACACATTAAAGGAAGTAAGAAGAATTGAAGTCTGTGACCATCAACAAGCAGTCGGCAACCTCAATGAACTGGAATATATCAACGGAGAAATCTGGGCCAATATATATTATACAGACAAAATCGCCCGGATCGACCCTCTGACCGGAAAAGTCAGGTCATATTTATATCTGGACAACCTGTTGAAGCCTGAAGACAGAACTCCTGACACCAATGTTCTGAACGGGATCGCACTTAATCCCCTGAATAACAGGATATACGTAACCGGGAAAAATTGGCCGAAACTATTTGAAATCGAATTGGTCAAACGTTGAAGCCTATCGATTTAAGGTTATTTTATTCTTTTTAACAAGAGGTAAAGGGGTTTTTCGTACCTTTACCCATTGGTATGATCATCCGCGTGATGAAGGCAAAAATTAACACATTGTAAACAGATAAGACGAAGCAAAGATATGGCAAAAGTGATGGTAATGGCTAATCAAAAGGGAGGTGTGGGTAAAACCACCACTGCAGTAAATCTTGCAGCCTGCCTGGCAGTACTGGAGAAGAAGATTCTGCTGATTGACGCCGACCCTCAGGCAAACGCGAGTTCAGGACTTAACGCAGATATCTCAGGGAAAAATAATACAATTTATGAATGTCTGGTTGAAAATACAGATCCGGCAGAAGTGGTGATTCCCACAGAACTAAAATTTCTGGATCTGATTCCTTCCCATATTGATCTTGTCGGAGCCGAACTTGAGATGGTCAATATGCCCCAGAGGGAACTCCGCATGAAAGCCATTGTGGACAGCCTGCGCGATAAATATGATTTTATTCTGATAGATTGTTCGCCTTCCCTGGGCCTAATTACCCTGAACGCATTAACAGCCGCAGACTCAGTGGTAATTCCTGTTCAGTGCGAGTATTACGCCCTTGAAGGATTAGGAAAACTTCTCAATACGATAAAACTGGTTCAGGGGCATTTGAATTCTTCATTAATTATAGAAGGTTTTCTTCTGACCATGTATGATGGCCGGCAGAGACAATGCAATCAGGTTGCCGACGAGGTCAAAAAACATTTTTCAGATATGGTTTTTGACACCATCATTCAACGTAATGTCAGACTCAGTGAGGCTCCGAGTTTTGGAAAACCTGTGATCCTGTACGATGCCAATTGTCCCGGATCTGTCAATTATCTGAATCTGGCCAGAGAAATACTTCAGAAGAACAAGGATTTTTTAAATAACCCTTTGGTAAATAAAACACATGAGTAAAAGAATGACCTTAGGAAGAGGCCTGGGGGCTCTGATTGAGGGAGCGGATACCTCTGTGCGCAATCGTCCGGGACTTGTTGATTCCATCAGTGAAATAGATCTTTCCCTGATAGAAGTAAACCCCTATCAGCCCCGTCGGGATTTTGACGAAGAGGCGCTGAACGAACTGTCTGACTCCATATCAAAATTAGGGGTAATTCAACCGATTACCGTAAGGCTGAAAGAAGAAGGCTTTTATCAGATCATCTCCGGAGAACGGCGTTTCAGGGCATCAAAACGCGCCGGGCTCAAGACCATCCCTGCATACGTCAGAGCTGCAGAAGAGAAGGAAATGATGGAAATGGCCCTGGTTGAAAACATTCAAAGGGACGACCTGAATGCCATAGAAGTTGCTCTGAGTTTTCAGAGACTGATCGAAGAATTTGCGCTGACCCAGGAGTCTCTGAGCGAACGGGTAGGCAAAAAAAGAACCACTGTAACCAACTATCTCCGGCTTTTGAAACTTCCTTCAGAAATTCAGCTGGGAATCAGGGACAAAATTATCTCGATGGGACATGCACGGGCCCTCCTGAGTTTTGAAGATCCTGAGACGCAGATCAATGTATACCGGGCTATTCTCGATGAAGGATTGTCAGTCAGAAAAGTTGAAGAATGGGCAAGACAGGAAGCGCAGGAAGAAACTCCAGAGGAATCACCTTCTGAGAAGAAACCGGCCCGTAAAAAAACCAGCGTTCCGGAACTAGCCAAACAGGCCGGGAAACAACTGGAAAGTTTGTTTCAGTCAAAGATTGAAATCAAAATGAAAGACAGCTCAAAAGGCAAGATCATCATCAATTTTGAATCAGAAAAAGATCTTCAGCATATTATTGAACAAATCCGGATCGAGAAGTGAGGAACTGGTTTTATATTTTTTTTCTGGTGGGGGTGGTTACGTTTTTCGTTACTCCAGCCATAGCCCAGTCTAATTCTTTTTCCCAGTCCCGGACCAATCCTTTCTCCCGGGAAACGGACGGAGAACTTGCTCTTCCCGAAGCATCCGAAGACGAAGAACCGGTACAGAAAAAAAAATTTGTCGTTGATACCACGTATTTTAAGCACTCCCCTTCCAAAGCTATGATTTTTTCAGCAGTGGTTCCGGGACTCGGACAAGCCTACAACAAAAAATACTGGAAAATCCCCGTGGTATATGCAGCCCTCGGAGGATGTGCATACTGGTTCTGGTTTAGCAACACTAAGTTCATAGAATACCGGGACGGTTATATTTCATATATGGATAAAGACCCCACGACCAATTATTTCAGAACTATGGATCTGAGAGGGCTGGATGCCTCCGGGAACGTGATCAATGCCGATCTGGTCAAACGCGAACTTGAATCCTTCAAAAACGGACATGACCGCAACCGGAGTCTGGCAATTCTTTCTCTGGTATTTGTATATGCTTTAAACATTATTGATGCCTCCGTTGACGCTCATTTATTTAACTTTGATGTCAGCGAAGAGGTATCCATGAGAATCGACCCTATCGTCATCCCCGCAAAAACGAATACGCCCAACCAATATGGAGTGGCGTGGAAAATAAATTTTTAACCCAAATAAAACGACCCCATGAGACCGTTTTTTGTCCTGCTCACCCTATGTTTTTCCCTTCCGGTTATTGCTGCCACGCCGATTGGTTCCGAAAAAACTGATACGATTTTGATGAGCGCAGATCCCCTGGATTCTTCTGATATATTCCGGCTCGCAGAGATAGAATTATCTCTGAGTGAACTGGATCAGAACCTTAATAACATGATGAATCTCTGGTATGTCCAGGATTCGACCTCTACTGACAGCGCCCTGACCGAAATTCCATCCGTAGATGTAGAAACTTTTGTCCCCCAGTTTGAAGACTCTGTTTACATTGCCCGAATAGCCGCGCTTTGCTCTCCTATACAACTGACATACAATAATGTAGTAAGAAATCTAATTGACCGGTATACACTTAGAATCCGGGATAAACTTGAAGTCATGCTGGGATTATCCGAGTATTATTTCCCTATGATTGAAGAGATTCTCGATGAATACGGATTACCTCTCGAATTAAAATATGTAGCGGTGATCGAATCCGCACTGAATCCCAGGGTCGTATCCCGCGCCGGAGCCACCGGGATGTGGCAGTTTATGCTGGGAACCGCAAGGTTGAACAAACTTGAAGTAACCACTTTTGTGGATGAAAGAAGAGACCCTGTCAAATCTACGCGCGCAGGAGCCATGTATCTTAAAGATTTATATAAAATCTACGGCAATTGGCATCTTGCGATCGCGGCTTATAACTGCGGACCGGGCAATGTAAATAAAGCCATTCGTCGTGCCGGAGGGGGAATTAAAGATTTCTGGGACATATACCCTTATCTCCCCAGAGAAACCAGAGCCTATGTTCCGGCCTATATTGCGGCCATGTACTCCATGACCTACTACAAGGAACACAACCTTACGCCTGTTTATATTAATATTCCACCGGTTTCTGACTCCATTATGATTAATCAGGATCTCAACCTGTTACAGGTTTCTGAAGTCATGAATATTCCCATTGAAGAATTAAGGAGCATCAATCCCCAATACCGGAGGGATATTATTCCCGGAAGTTCAAAACTTTACCCTTTGAGGGTTCCCACCCAAATGGCCACCCAGTTCATTGCTCTTTCTGACTCCATCTTCAACTATAAAAAAGACGAATACCTCAGTCATGCATACAGATCGCGGACTCCTGCCGGTGTAACCAGATCAGTGACCAATATAGCCGGAAAAGAAAAGATCAACCACCGCATCGCGACAGGGGAAACTCTGGGAGTTATTGCACAGAAGTACAAGGTAAGGGTATCAGATCTTCAGGCCTGGAATGGTCTCTCGGGAACAAGAATCCGTGCCGGCAGAACGCTGGCAGTTTATGTACAGCCTTCCGGAAAGGCGGCTGCACTGAAAACGGCGGCCTCTTCCACTGAAAAAGTTGAACCCCTGAAAGAAGGAGAATACCTGATTTACCAGGTACGCTCAGGAGATTCTGTATGGAAAATCGCCAGAGACTACGGAGTCAGTGAAAATGAAGTGCTGCAATGGAACAATCTGCAGAGATCCAGCAAATTATCAGTAGGGCAACGCCTGAAGATCAAAAAAGGATAAAAGATTTCTCTGTAAATTACTGGGGAAGAAAGGTATACGTGATGGTCCCTTTCTGTTTATCTGCTGCATTTTGATCCGTATTAAAACGGGATGCCCTGGCGGCAGTGAGGGCTGCATCGGTAAAACAATCACTTCCGTCTGACGTCTGAGATGAAATGACGGAAGCGGAAGTTACTGTCCCCCGTGGATTTACTACAATGGAAACGGACACTACTCCGCTTCCCTTACACATATATACCGGAATGGGCATTGAGACATGGGTACGGCCTGCCAGCTCATAGGATAAACTGGTAGGACCCCTGTACAGTTCTCCGGAACCAGTGTTTTTAGTATCTCTTCTAGCGCCTCCGACCGCCGTCTCATTGGGAGAGAGTGGCGATTCATCTATGGGTTCAATATCTCCTGCCGTTTCTTCATTGACATTCAATTCTTTCTTGATTTCATTGACCATCCGGCTGATATTCTGATCGGCACGACTCTCCACGGCACTCTGATTCACCGGTAAATTTCTGATATTAGAAGTAGCGGCGGCGTAAGCCCTTTCCATCTCCTCTCCTCCGTCCGGGAACTCTTCTTCCCGGCCCTGATCTCCTCCCGATACGGAAAGATCTTTCTGTTCACGGAAATCAAAAACAACCGCAACTTCACGAATCTGTGAGGATTGGACCTTCACAATAAGAAGCCCTGTAATGACCAGCAGATGAATAATAATAGTGATAAGGACCCCATGCTGGTGTTCATCCACAAATATTAGCATTTCAGAGATGCTGTTCCACAACCTGCTACGGAATTTCATCCTATTGATCTCTATAAAATGCAAATTTAGCTAAAAAACCGATAAGTCCGCGCTGAACATTAACTCATACGCCCATTGCCGATCATAGAAACGGTAAGAAGGACGCCATCCGAGAGAAAAAGGATATTTCAAACCTAAAGAATGAAAATCAAGAAAAAACTCAGCTCCCGCAGAAGATAAATGCAGGTTTGAGGCAACGATCTTATCCGGAAAAGAAATGCCTCCGGCCTCATAAAAAAGATCGGTCCGGATTCTTTTCAGGTAAGCCACTCCGGGAATGGACCAGTCGGGATATGCCAATGGAAAAGCATAATCCAGAGATAATTTTCGGAACTCGGGAGCCAGTTCTTTTGGATAACCGCGGGGAAAAGACATCTGGGTCTCATAATAATAATCCTTCGTATTCTGCTTCTGATATCCGGCAGACAGTTGCAGACTGTGATGGCTGAAAAGCCCGGGCACCCCCAAGGTAATCTGTCCCAGCCAAAGGTCTCCCAAAATCTTCTCTTTCATAAGAGATCCCATAAATTTTGTTTTCAGGGAAGCGGACCATTTCGGGCGGATATCCCTGAGAGAAAGCAGAGAATACACCGAAAAATTCACCCCGCCGGACCAGTATGCCAGTCCGGAAACAGGATGTGAAGACCCGTTCTGATAAACCCGTATATTGTTTACGGTCATTTCTGCGTAAGGAATAAGGTTTTTTTGCCAACGTCCCCCGGTAAACTGTAAAGGAATATAAGCTCTGATTCCGGCTTCAAAGAAAGTTCGGTCAGGAATCACCGCAGCAATATTTCCGTTCCACAATACCGGAGATTCACCCCCGTAATCTAATTCAAGATCTATTTTGGGATAAAGTCCCATCCAGGAAAACTTTCCATGCAAACCATGCCCTCCTTTCCAGGCATAACCCAGAGTAAATACCATATCACTCAGAAGACTCTGCGACAGCAACATGGCTCCCGCATTAATCTCCGGATCGGACAGGCTCAGTTCTGTAAGGTCATCGTAATAAAAAGGAAGCCAACTGTGGGGATAAAAAAAGCCTCCTGCCTTCCGGTAAGGAGTTATCGGGTAGCGGGCACCCGTGGTATCGGCCTGATGAATCGTAAAATTTTCTTGTTCGGACAAAAAATCCGCAGTCTCTTCCGAAGATATTGCAGAAAGATCGGCAGGCTTCCACCGGGAAGGATTGCAGGCCGTGACCACCAGATCAAATCCGGTATCAGAATAATCAGCAT